>JASHPC010000093.1 GCA_030038335.1 Vulcanimicrobiota bacterium | reverse complement strand
TCTGTCGGCCGCCGGCACGGCGTCGCCGTCGTCGCTGAAGGCGTCGTGGAGAGAGTGCGCGAGGATTCGTTCGCGGCGCTCGACAGCGTCGGACGCGACTCGTTCGGAAACATTCCCCTCGCCGACATTCCACTCGGCACGATTCTGCGCGACGGCGTGCGCGCGCGCCTTGCAGAGATCGGCGTGGAATCCGTCGTACATGCGAAGGACATCGGCTACGAGTTGCGCTGTGCGAAACCGGTCCCGTTCGACGTGGATTACACGCGCACGCTCGGTTTCGGCGCCGTGCGCTATCTCGTCGGCGGTGGAAGCGGTGCGCTCATCGCACTCTCCGGCGGAAACGTGAGACCGATCGCGCTCGGCGATCTCCGCGATCCCGCGACGGGCCGGATTCGCACGCGACACGTCGATACGACGACCGAGGCCTACCGCGTTGCGCGCGATTACATGGTGCGGCTCGAACCGTTCGACTTCACCGACGCAAAGCGGCTCGAGGCGCTTGCAGCGCAGACGAGCCTAACGCCAACCGAGTTCCGCCGGCTCTTCGAGCGCGTCGCGCTTCCATGAAGTCGAACGTTCCCGCGGTTCTTTTCGACCTCGACGGCACGCTCGTCGACAGCGTCTATCAACACGTGTCGGCGTGGCACGAGGCGTTGCTGGACGAAGGCATCGAGCTGCCCATCTGGCGCATCCATCGCCGCATCGGAATGAGCGGCGGGCTCTTCGTACGAGCGCTGGCGCGCGAGGTTGGGCGAACGATCGACGATACGACGCGCGCACGTCTCGTCCGAGCCCACGCACAAGCGTACCTGCGCAGAATCGACAGCGTTCGGCCCTTGCCGGGCGCACGCGAGCTGCTTGCCGAGCTGACGCGAGCGCACGCGCCCTGGGCAATTGCAACGAGCGGAGGTCGGGACGTCGCGATGCGCAGCGTCGCGCTGCTCGAACTCTCCGGCGACGTTCCGGTCGTGACGCGCGACGAGGTGCCATACGCAAAACCGAATCCCGACTTGTTTCTTCGCGCCGCCGAACGGCTGGGCGTTGCGGTGGAGGAGTCGTTCGTCGTCGGCGACAGCGTCTGGGATCTGCTCGCCGCTCAGCGTGCGCGCGCACTCGGCGTCGGGTTGCTCTCCGGCGGCTACGGACGCAATGAATTGGAGTTCGCCGGCGCCTACCGCGTCTACAGCGAGCCCGCCGACATGTTGCGAAGGCTCGACGAGCTCGGCATTCGCGAAGCCTGATGCGCCCCTCTCCGCGCCTCGTCGCTGTGGCAACGTCGGTACCGCCGCACGTGCTCGAACAGCGCGACGTTGCGCGCCGCGTTCGCGCGATGTTCGGCTCCGACGAGCTCGTACAGCGGTTGCTTCCCGTCTTTGCAAACAGCGGTATCGAGCAACGCTACTCGTGCGTGCCGCTCGAGTGGTACTACGAGACGCACGATTGGGCCGACCGCAACGCAGTCTATATCGAGTCGTCGCTCGAGCTCCTCGAACGCGCCGCGTACGCCGCCCTGGATCGCGCCGGAGCGCGCGTCGACGACGTAGGCGCGATCGTCGCCGTTTCGAGCACGGGCGTGGCGACTCCCAGTCTCGATGCACTGCTCGTGGAGCGCATGGGCTTGCCGCGTAGTGCGAAGCGTCTGCCGGTCTTCGGACTCGGCTGCGCGGGCGGCGCACTCGGGCTCGCTCGCGCGGCGACGCTCGCGGAGAGCGTGCCAAACGCGCTTACGCTCTTTCTCGTCGTCGAGCTCTGCACGCTTTCGTTCAGACGCGACGACGTTACGAAGAGCAACGTCGTCGCAACTGCGCTCTTCGGCGACGGAGCCGCGGCAGCGCTCCTGTCGCCTGACGCGCGCAACGGACCGCGCGTCGTCGGCTCCGGCGAATACCTCTTTGAAAAGACGCTCGACGTCATGGGCTGGGACGTCATGAGCGACGGGCTTCGCGCGGTTTTCTCTCGCGATATCCCGGCACTCGTCAACAAGCGCTTTCGCCCGGTGCTCGACGCCTATCTCGCCGAAAGCGGCCTGTCGATGGCGGACGTCGATCGCGTTCTTCCGCATCCAGGCGGCGTCAAGGTGCTCGACGCCCTTCAAGATGCGTTCGAGCTGCCGCGAAATGCGCTCGACGACTCGCGTGCGATTCTGCGAAGATACGGAAACATGTCGTCGGCGACCGTGATGTTCGTCCTCGAACACGCACTCGCAGACGGCTGCCTGAAAGACGGCGCTTGGCGCAGAGCGCTCGTGACTGCGATGGGTCCCGGCTTTACGGCCGGATTCGTGACGCTCGAACCTTGAGCGTGCCGCCGCTCTACGTCGTCCTCGGAGTCGTTGCGCTGCAACGTGCCTGCGAGGTAGCGTACGCGGCTCGCAACACGCGCGCACTCCTTCGCCGTGGCGCGTTTGAAGCCGCGGCGATGCAGTATCCGTTCATCGTCGCGCTTCACGCGGCGTGGCTGCTCTCGATGCTCTTCTTCGTTCCCGCGACTGCGCCGGTGAACTGGTATCTCATCGGGCTCTATGGAGCGCTGCAGGTGCTTCGCCTGTGGATCATTCTCTCGCTCGGAGAGCGGTGGACGACGCGAATTGTTGTTCTTCCGGGAGCGTCGCTCGTAAGACGCGGACCATACCGCGTCATGCGGCACCCGAACTACGCGGTCGTTGCCCTCGAAATCGCGACTCTGCCTTGCGCGTTCGGCGCGTACGCGATCGCCGCAACGTTCACCGTTCTCAACGCCGCGCTCCTATGGTGGCGCATCACCGCGGAAGAACGTGCTCTGGGCGGCTTTCCACATCGCGTGCGCGAATGACGTGGGACTGATGAGCCAAAGCGTCCGCTATCGCATCGGCGACATTCGCACGGGCTTCGAACGGTCGTTCTGGGTAGCGAATACAAGTGAGATATTCGAGCGGCTCTCGTACTATGCGGTCTTCTCGACGCTCACGCTCTATCTGCACGACACCTTGGCGTTTCCGACGACCGCGGCTGCAAGCCTTAGCGGCCTCTTCGGCGGTGCCGTCTGGATAATGGCGATCTTCGGCGGCGCATTCGCCGACCGAATCGGTTTTCGTCGCGCGCTCTCGACCGCGTACTGCATCTTGACGATCGCGTACTTTCTCGTCGGCTCGATCGGCGCTCCATGGCTCGCGCCGGTTCGCGCAGTCATGCCGATCGGAGTACTCGCCGGCATTATCCTCTTCTTACCGGCGCTCGGCGTCGCGCTCGTCAAACCATCAGTCGCCGGCACGACAGCACGTGCGTCATCGGATAACCTACGCTCGATCGGCTATTCCATCTACTACACGATGGTGAACATCGGCAGCACGGCGGGCCCATTCCTCGCCGGATGGATGCACGCGCGGCTGCCGGCGCAAGACGTCTTCATGCTCGCAGCGCTCAGCGTCTTCTTGATGATCTTCGTCGTTCTCGTATTCTTCAAGGAGCCACGCGGGCGCGCCGTCGCACGGAAAACGCCGTCCTCACAGCCATTGCGCAATATGCTCGTCGTCCTCCGAAACGGACGTTTCGTTCTCTTTCTCGCCATTTTCTCGGGGTACTGGATCGTCTTTTGGCAGCAGTTTCTGATCCTGCCTGTGTACGTTCACCAGTACGTCGATCCGAACGCGAACACGGCGTTGCTTCTCGTTACCGAACCGCTCATGGTGATCGTCTTCACTGTAGCGCTGAACGTGCTCACGCGCGGCGTGCCGGCATTTCAAGCCCTCGTCCTCGGAACGCTGATTACGTCGCTCGGATGGCTCGCGATCGGCGCGAAGGCAAGCGTACCGATGGCGGTTCTCAGCCTCGTCATCCTCGCAACCGGCGAGATCGTGCAATCACCCCGCTACTACGAGTACGTTTCACGCCTTGCTCCAGAGGGTCAACAAGGAACGTACATGGGGTTCGCGTTTCTTCCGATCGGCATTGGGTCGCTCGTCGGCGGATTGCTCGGCGGCACGCTTCTCCACCGTTTTGGTGAAGTTGCGCACCGACCCGCCGAAATATGGTTCGTTCTCACGG
>JASHPC010000092.1 GCA_030038335.1 Vulcanimicrobiota bacterium | reverse complement strand
TTTCCGCAGTAGAAAGTTCTCTTCTCGACGATCAGATATTAGCCGGCGGCATGACGAGTACTACGCCAAGGCGATCGAGCACGCGATTCGTGTCAGATGTACGTGAATCGTGATCTTCGCCGATACATCCTCGCTTTACGCCTTTGTCGATCGGAGCGATGCACGCATTGCCGAGGCGCTCGCATTCGACGGAGATTTCGAAGGCTTCGGCATCCGTGCGTTCAAGCTAAACTCCCGGGTGCTTGCTTTTCCACGCGCGTAGCGCGGCCAGCGTGTTCGCGACGTGCTGATCCGGCTTCAGGTTCGTGTACGTGTACACGATCGTTCCGTCGGGTGCGATGACGTAGGAGGTGCGATTCGCGTAGGCGCTGTTCTGCGGCAGGATCGCGTCGTACTCACGTGCGACGACGAGCTGAGGATCCGCGGCAACGGGGAACTTGCTCCGGCAGTCACTGACGGAGAAACGATTCAAGGTGTCGATCGTGTCGTGTGAAACGCCGATGACCGTCGCTCCGAGCGCGTGATACTGGTCCATCGCCGCAGCGAAGTCGTGTGCCTCGATCGTGCAGCCCGGCGTGAACGCGGCAGGATAGAAATACAACACGACAGGCCCTTTTCGAAGCGCCTCCACGAGACTGAACGTGAAGACTTTGCCTCCCATCGAGGCCTGCGCGGTGAAATCGGGCGCCTTTGCGCCGACCCCCAATGCCGCGAGTGCAACGCCCGTGCCGAGGACCGCCGCAACGGCGGTCGCGAGGAAGAGACGGGTTTTCATGGCTTGCTTCCTTCCTTCAGATGCCGATGAGCTTCGCCAAAATCATCCGCTGCACTTCATTCGTGCCCTCGCCGATCTCGTTTATCTTCTGGTCGCGGTACATGCGCGAAACGGGATACTCCTCGATGAACCCGTAGCCGCCGTGAATCTGCACGGCCTCGTTCACGACGCGGTGCGACACTTCTCCGGCATAGAGCTTCGCGAGGCTCGCGCTGTAGACATAGTCGCGGCCGTTGTCCTTCTCCCAGGCGGCTTTGAGCGTCATGAGCTTCGCATGCTCGATCTGCGCAATCATGTCGACGAGTTTAAACTGAATGGCCTGGAACGACGCGATCGAGCGTCCGAAGGCGCGACGCTCCTTCGCGTACGCGAGCGCTTCGTCGTACGCTCCGAGCGCGAGCCCGACGGAAAGCGCTGCAACCGAGATGCGTCCGCCGTCTAAAATTGTGAGAAACTGACGCAGCCCCTCGCCTCGCTGGCCGAGCAGATGGTCTTCCGGAACGCGTGCGTCGGCAAAAGATAGCTCGCGCGTATCGGAGGCACGCCACCCCATCTTTCGATACTTTCGGCTGCGCGTGAAGCCCGGCGTTTCCTGCGGCACGACGAGATTCGAAATCTCGGATTTGCCGTCGGGCCGCGTTCCGGTAATCGCGGTAATCGTCGTTCCGCCCGAAATATCCGTTCCGGAGTTCGTAATGAACGCTTTGCTGCCGTTGATCGTCCATCGACCGTCAGCGAGCCGTGCGCGCGTCTTACAGTTTGCCGCGTCGCTCCCCGCGTCGGGCTCGGTCAACCCGAATCCCCATAGCTGCTTGCCTTGCAAAAGCAGCGGTAGGAAATGCTCTTTCTGCGCTTGCGTGCCGAACAGGTAGAAGGGCATCGCGCCAAGTGAGACCGCCGCCGCCAGCGTAATGGCAGTCGACGCGTCAGCACGCGCGATCTCCATCACGGCGAGCGCGTAGCTCGTCGTGTCGCCGCCGCTGCCGCCGACGTTCTCAGGAAAGGGCAATCCAAAGAAGCCAAGCTCGCCCATCATGGAGACGAGGTCGTACGGAAATCGCTCTTCGCGGTCCATCTCCGCGGCGCGAGGCCGCACCTCGTTGCGCGCAAAATCTCGCGCCAACTGCTCGATGGCGCGTTGCTCGGGTGTCAGGTCGAAGTCCATGGCCTCGAAGGTATAGGTCCGGCGGCCGCGCAAAACCCTCTCGTTCACGATGATCTCTCTGCGGGGTGTCTCGCTGCTCTATCCCAACGGCGTTCGTGCTCTGGACGATATCAGTCTAGAAATTGCGAAGGGCGAGTTCGTCTTTCTCGTTGGGCACTCGGGCACCGGAAAATCCAGCTTGCTGAGACTCCTGTATCGAGAGATTCTGCCGTCAGCGGGCGAGATATCCGTCGACGGCATACGCGTCGATCGTTTGCCAGGACGTCGCGTGCCCGCGCTGCGCCGGCATCTCGGTGTCGTCTTTCAAGACTTCAAGTTGCTCTCCGACAAGACGGTGTGGGAGAACGTTTCCTTCGCGATGCAGGTCACGGGCGCGACGACGAAAGAGATTCTGCGCCAAGTGCCTCGCGCGCTCGATCTCGTCGGATTGTCGCATCGCAGCCGTATGTATCCCGACGAGCTATCTGGCGGCGAACAGCAGCGTACGGCTATCGCGCGCGCGCTCGTAAACAACCCAAAGATTCTACTCTGCGACGAGCCTACGGGCAATCTCGACCCCGAGAATACGACCGAGATCGTCGACTTGCTGCTGCGCATCAATCTCAAAGGAACGACGGTGCTCGTCGCAACGCACAACCAAGCCGTCGTCGATCGCATGCGCCGGCGCGTCGTGCGGCTCGATAACGGCAAGATCGTCACCGACAAGGAACGGGGTTACTACTATCTTGGACTGGGGCAGGGTCAAGTTCTTTCTGGGTGAGGTTGCGCGAAGCTTCACGCGCAACGCCCTCATGCAAGTCACCGCAATCGGCACCGTCGCAGTGACGCTGATGCTGCTCGGTGCGTTTCTCTTCGTTCGCACGACGCTGGCAGAGCTCGGCAACGGCGTCCTCGAGCAAATCGAGATCTCCGTCTACCTCTCGCCGAACGCCACGACGCACGAGGTCAACGCACTGCGCGCTGATTTCAAAGCCGATCCCCGCATCGCATCGGTCGAGTTCGTGCCGAAGGCCGAAGGGCTCAAGGAACTGCGCGAGCGGACCCAGGGGACGATCGACACGTCGCTTTTGACCTCAAATCCACTGCCGGATAAGTTTCGCGTTCGCGTTCGTTCGCCAGAGCTCGTCCCCGCCGTCGCCGCAGATTTGCGCCGGCTCTCCGGAGTCTCGAACGCCGTTTACGGTCAAGAGGTCGTCAAGCGGCTCTTGGCGCTCGGCGCGGTACTGCGCAAGATCGGCATGGTGCTCATCTTCGTCTTCCTGCTCGTCGCCGGCATCATCATATCGAACACGACGCGTCTCGCCGTGTACGCGCGGCGACGCGAGATCGGCATCATGCAACTCGTCGGCGCGACGGACACGTACATTCGGATGCCGTTCATTTGCGAAGGACTCGTCGTTGGCATCGTCGGGGCCGTTGCCGCCATCGTGCTCCTCTCCGTAGCGCATGCGAC
>JASHPC010000091.1 GCA_030038335.1 Vulcanimicrobiota bacterium | reverse complement strand
GAGCCAGCGCGCGAACTCTCTTCGCAACACCGGTTTATTAGGCTCGAAGACGCCGCCCGGCGGCCAAAAGACCTGCAACTGCGTCAGTTGATCGATATACGGCGCCGCAGAGACTCCGGCGAGATCGCTGAATGCGGGCGTCGGCGCCGCTGACGGCTGCGCGCTTGCAAGGAGGGCGGTTTTGGCGGCGTGACCGCCGGAGTGCGCGCACGATGCGAGCGCAATGACGAACACCGCCGACGCGAACGGCCATCGCATCCCGCCCACCTGCGGCGCGGGCCTGCGTCGAACCTGCCGTTGCGCGGTTAGGATTCGCGCTTAGGTTTCGTCGCCGACCTCTTCGCCGGCGTCGTCTTCGCCTTCATCCTCTTCGTCGAGATCATCGTCGCCCGCCGTCTCGTCGAATAACTCTTCTTCCACTTCGCCACCGGCGCAGTCGGCATGACCGCACGTGCAGACTTCCGCGGTTTCGTCGCAATCGCGACACGCATCCGAGCAGCGATCGCCATCCTTGGCGACGTCGCACGTGCACGCTTCGCATTCACAGATCGCCATGGTTACCTTGGCTCCTCTCTTGAGTACCGCTCGGCGAGAGCGAGATCGTATTTCAGTTTCCCAAGCGTTCTTTGCGCGTAGGCCCGCACCGCGGGCGCCTCACCGCTACGAGCCTCGCGCTCGTACAACGAGACGGCCGCGCGCTGCTGAGCGATTTCGATTGCGAAGTATCGTCTCGGCGAAAGCGCACCGGCGAGCATTCGCGCTTTGGCCTCGCTTGTCTGCTGAGCGGGCTGCGGTGTAGTGGGAGCCCCTAACTGCGGACTCGGAAGGTAGTCGAGGCGCACGCGATAGTGGTCGGCGAGGGCGAGAAGTTGCGTGTTCGCGACTCCGACGTCATCGGAAACGCGTTCTGCGTACTCCCTCTGCGGAATGTTCGTCGAATCGAGCGCAACTTGCGCTCTGGACAGCTCACCGCTCGTGAAATGCAGCGCAGTGCGAACGAAGGTTTCATCGCTACCAGCGAGCGCTATGGCTAATGCGGCGGCGGCAATCACGAGAATGCCTGCGGAGGCCGGAGCTCTTCGACCGGTAAGCCATTGTCGCGCCATCCTTCGATTCCACCCTCGAGAACCGCGGCCAAATAGCCCTCGCGCCGCAGCTTTACGACGACTGCAGCAAGCAACTCTTCCGAATCGCCATAGAGAACCAGCGGATCGCGCTTGTCGACGGGAAGCGTGGGATGTTCTGCGGCGAGCAGCACCTCCGGATCGTACCGCACGGCACCGCGAATTTGATACACGTGGGGCGCGCGGCGCACGTCGAGAATCGGTGTCTGTGCTTCGATTGCGTCGACTCGCATGCTGGGCACGGCGTCGTTCATCGGGTACAAGGTACCCATGCCCGAGATATTCGGAACTGCCGGCGAGCGCTTCCCGCCCGGCCATCACCCGGAAAAACCCTGGGTGCCTTACGTCCGCGACGAGTAAGCGACGAAGCCCTGTAAGTCGATGACGCCGCCGCCGAGCTCTGATGCGTCAGCCGGCTCGAGAACGATCGTGTGCTCTCCGCTCGATGGCCAACGCCACGCAAACAGCACCGACGTTCCCTTCGGCATCGTGGGATTCTGCCAAAGTCCCGTTCGGTCGAACGTTTCGACGCCGTCGACGTAGACGCGAACGTGCCGTTCCTGACAGCGTTCGCTCATCGTGCCGACGAGCGCGATGCCCGATCCCGTAAAAGAAATCGTCGCAGGCAAAGACGTAATCTGCGCGGTCACGTACCCGTCGCTCGCCCACCCCTGCGGAATCGCGACCGCGCCGTTTGCCGAAAGCGCGCCCGCTGCAATCTCCAGTGCGAGGCCGCCGTTTGTCTCCCACGCTGAAGCATCCGCTTGCGGGGGCCCGTCGAAGAATCGCGAGAAACTGCCGTCGCCGGAGCGGCTGCCGAGCGCGGCTCGCGCGTTGCGGAGAAGCCACGCGCGCGCAAACGAAAGATTCTCCTGCGTAGCGAGCGCGTTCATCGCGTCGACGAGCGGCTCCACGACGTCGTTCTCCCCTTGAAGATCGTTGAAGATTCCGCGGTCGTCGTTCAGATACGTGTCGACGGCCTCGGCCGTATCGACCGCGTCGTAATAGAACGTGCTTTGCCCCGTTGCGTGCCAGAGCGCGAGCCCGTTCCAGATCATGTCGCCGTTGACCGACGCGAAGAAACGCCGCGCCACCTGCGTGCACGCCGACCCGTCATCGAGAACGTGCACGGTGTACAGCGGCACCGATGGATCGAGGTAGTACTCACGGTCCGCGGCATATTGCGCGAGCGCCGCCGTCAGATACGCTCGATTGCCCGTTGCGCGATAGAGCAGCAACGCCGCTTTCGTCGCGTTGGCACCGGTTTCAAGCGTCTTGACCGCGCTTCCCGACGCAGCACCGCGCTGATACGGAATCGCACTGCACGCGCCGAGCGTAAACGCACTCGACGAGAGCGCGTATTGCAGCGCGCGGCTTGCCTTTGGAATCAGGGCGGCGTCACCCGTAACCTCGTAAACGCGCATAAGCGTCACGGCGTCCCACGCCGGCGTATCGCTCCAATACGGGCACGCCTTCGCCTTGCACGGCGCCGGATACGCCGGAATCGCTCTGCCGACCTTAGCGAGAATCGCGCGCGCTCTTGCGTTGCCCGTTGCCTTCCACGCGAAGTAGAGGGTGTCGCTGAGTGCGTCCGCGCCCCAGTCACTCGCTTTGGTTTTGCACTCAGGCTCGTCGCACATGCGCCAGCGACCGTTGCCGGCATAATACACGCGTACGAGCGTCTTCGCCGCTTCGTCGGCAGCCTGCGAGAACGTCACCGGCGCCGTCACGGCGGCTCGAGCCTGCGACGCGAAGAGGCCGCCCACGGCAAAGAGCACGCAGAAGCAAAGCAATTGCCTTATCGCAGTTGTTTTCATCCCTACTATCAATAACGGAATTGCTTGTCGAAATCGCTACTTGCGCGCGTCCCGAGCGAGCGAGCGTTACTGCTCCGAGCTTGTCGAGATCAATCGCAACGGGCGCTCCCGATGCAGAATGAGCCAATCGGCGTGCTCCGAGAGCGCTTCGTGCCCCAGCCCTGCGAGAATGGCTTTGGAATCCTCGCTTCCGCCCTCGTGAAGCCGCTGCAGCGCCTTGTCGAAGACGACGTACGTGCGCTGGTAACGGCGCGCGTTCTCCCCGTAGCCGCGCTGCTGGCTGTAAAACTGAAGCAAAAGCACGACCATGCCGGATATCGCCGCGGGAACCGTGAGGAAGTAGAGCAGCCACGCCGTCGCACCGGTTTTCGGCGCGTGCGCGTTGACGAGCGACGCGACGAGCGCCGCACCCGAGACGACGGCACCGAGAACGAGCAACGCTCGGGACACGGTGGAGACGATCTTCTGCTTGTGCGCCTGCACCTTCGCCGCCCGTTCGTAATACGCGCGCTGTCCCGCAACCCACTCCACGCACGAAGCAGCCGACGGTGCATCGGCCGGCCGCGCGACGCTCGCGTCCGAGACGAGATAGATGCTCCTGAGCGCGAGTTGAATCCACCGCAACTCGCTCTGCTGCATCTGCAAATACGACGTCTCGACGAGACACTCGCGCATTCCGGCCGCGCACCACGCCTCTTGCACGCGCAAGGCTTCTGCGATCGCGCGATAGTCCTGATAGCGATTTTCATAGTCCTCGCGTTTCGCAACGCGAAGCCAGAGAAATGCAAGCGCGAGAAGCCCCAGACGAACGCCCGTTCCGAGCGGAGAAAGCGCTGAAAGCGGTGGTTGTGCGATGAGCTGCGCCGCACCCGCGACGCCTCCCACGAAATAGAGTCCGTGAAGCGAGTGAAGCGTCCACTGCTGCAAGCGCCCGGAAGCGCAGTCTGCTCGCACCTGAAACGCGTGCAGCGTGTCGGCGCCTTGCGGCACCGTCTCGCGCGCGATGTCGCGATTGAAGCGATTGAGATTGACGAGCGATGCCGCAAACTCGTCGGGCAAGACGTTGCGCGGCGCATTGCCGTCGGCCAAAACGTGAACCACCGGTCCGAGGTCGCCACGCTCCCGCTTTCGCACGATCTCAGGAGCCCCGCCGAAGACGGCGACGACGGCGCTGTAATACGCGATGACGCCCTCCGCGTCGGCCGAAGCGCAGACCTTCACGCTGCAACCGCGCGCCTTTGCCTCGTCGGCTGCAAGCCG
>JASHPC010000090.1 GCA_030038335.1 Vulcanimicrobiota bacterium | reverse complement strand
TTCGCAGACGCCATGAACGTCGTTGCCGCGAAAGATTCGCGCGTCATCGGCATTACGGCGGCGATGCCGGACGGCACGAAGCTCGCAAAGTTCGGCAAGAAGTTTCCGGAGCGTTTCTTCGACGTCGGCATCGCTGAGGCGCACGCTGTGTGCTTTGCCGCCGGCGCGGCATCGGCGGGTCTGCGGCCCGTCTGCGCGATCTATTCCACGTTCCTCCAACGCGCGTACGATCAGGTCATTCACGACGTCTGCGTACAAGAGCTTCCCGTCATTTTCTGCATGGACCGCGCGGGGCTCGTCGGCGACGACGGTCCTACGCACATGGGACTCTACGACATTGCGTACATGCGCGCGCTTCCGGGCATGACGATCATGGCACCGCGTTGCGAAGAAGAAGTATTACCGATGCTCGAGCACGCGTTGTCGCTCGATCGGCCGGCGGCGATTCGGTACCCGCGCGGGTCGAGCGCGGGACGTCATACCGACGCCATAGCGCCGATCGAACACGGAAAATCGGAAGTGCTCCGTCGCGGGACGGATGTCGCTGTACTGGCGCTCGGAAATACCGTTGACATCGCGCTAGACGCATACGACCTGCTCGAAACGCTCGGTGGAGGGAGCCCGGCACGCCCGACGATCGTCAACGCTCGGTTCGTGCGTCCGCTCGACGAGGGCCTTCTCGAGGAGTTAGCGAGGACGCATGCGACGTTCTTGACGCTCGAAGAGCACTCGCTCGCAGGCGGCTACGGCTCGGCGGTCGTAGAGTGGGCATCGGACCGCGGCATCGCGGTTCGCGTCGAACGCGTCGGCATTCCGAGCGTGCTGGTTCAGCACGATTCGCAGCCGCGGCAGCGCGCGAAGTTCGGTCTCTCGGCGGAGACGCTGGCAGAGCGAATCGCGCAAGCGTCGCGCGCCGGCGCGCCGCGAACTCCGAATGTCGCGAACACGTTGACGGAATAACGAGGAAAACTTGATCGGATTAACTCTCGTCGCCGCGGCGACACCCGCAGCGCGAGCTTCGATTGTGCCCGGCCCGCTGCAGTCGGCGCTGCCCATAACGATGCAGACTCCGCTTCCACAGCTCGTGCAGACGCCGACCTGGTGGCAGACGCACGCCGGATGGCTGACGCACGGCATTGCCGGCATCTTTCTCTTGTGCGCCGTGCTGCTCGTCGTGCTCCTCGCGGTGCAAACGACGAAACAAGAGGGACTCTCGGGAACGATCGGCGGTCGCGTCGAGTCCTCGTATCGCGGTCGCTTGGGTGCCGACGAACAACTCAAACGCGTGACGGGATGGGTGGCCGTCGGCTTTGCCGCAACGGGATTCATCCTCACGATCACCGGAATCTAACACGGTCTTGCCGGCGCTCCTCGAAGTCCGCAATCTTCACACGACCTTTAGAACCGCGGATGGACCGGTAACGGCCGTCAACGGCTTGTCGTTCTCGGTGGGAGCGGGCGAGACGCTCGGAATCGTTGGCGAATCCGGGTCGGGGAAGTCCGTTACGGCGCTCTCGATCATGCGGCTCCTTCCCAGAAACGCGAAGATGCTCGCGGACGCGCTGCTCTTCGACGGTGAGGATCTCCGGCGGAAGAGCGAGGCGGAGATGCGCCGCGTGCGCGGCAGGCGAATCGCGATGATCTTTCAGGATCCGATGACGTCGCTCAATCCCGTACTCACCGTCGGAGAACAAATCGCGGAGGCAGTGAGACTGCACTTGAGGCTGAGCCGCACCGAGTCGCGCAAACGAGCGGCCGAGATGCTCGAGAAGGTGCGCGTTCCCGATGCAAACCGCCGACTCGACGACTACCCGCATCAGTTCTCCGGCGGCATGCGCCAGCGCGTCATGATCGCCATGGCGCTATCCTGCAATCCGCAGCTGCTCATCGCCGACGAGCCGACCACCGCGCTCGACGTGACGATCCAAGCGCAAATCCTCGAGCTGATGAATGATATTCAGCGCGATACCGGTACCGCGATCATCCTCATTACGCACGATCTCGGCGTCGTCGCGGAGGTCTGCCGCAACGTCCTCGTCATGTACGGCGGAAACCTCGTCGAATATGGAACGGCAACGCAAATTTTCGAGACGCCTCGCATGCCGTACACCCAGGGCCTGCTGGCATCCCTGCCGCGCATGGATCAACGCGAGCGTAAGCGTCTCGTACCGATCAAGGGCCAACCGCCGAACCTTTTGAAGTTGCCGCCGGGCTGTGCGTTCGCGCCGCGCTGCGCGTACCGGATGCCGGTCTGCGGCGAGCCGGTGGCGCTCTACGACTTTGGCGACGGCCACGTCGCGCGCTGCGTTCTCTACGACGAACGCGCGAAGACGCAGCGGCCAGTCGAGGTCGAGTCGGCGCCGGTGCTCTCGTGAACGGCGAAGCGGCGCTTGTCGAGATTACCGACCTCTACAAATACTTCCCGATTCGCGCTGGGCTCTTCTCGCGCCACGTCGCGGACGTGCACGCCGTCGACGGCGTGAGTCTCACGATTCACGAGGGTGAGACGCTTGGGCTTGTCGGCGAATCCGGTTCCGGAAAGACGACCGTCGGGCGCCTGACGCTAAGCCTCCTGCGGCCGAGCAGTGGATCCGTTCGGTTCAAAGGGCAAGACGTCACGAAGCTCACGAGCGGTGAAGTGCGCGCGTTGCGCCGTGAGATGCAGATCATCTTCCAGGATCCGTACGGTTCCCTGAATCCGCGCATGACCGTCGGCGAGATCGTCGGCGAACCGCTGAAGATTCACAAGATCGCAACGGGACGCGAGGCTGCCGAGCGCGTGAAGGAGCTGCATCATCTCGTCGGGCTGCGCGCCTATCACGTGAACCGCTACCCGCATGAGTTCTCGGGCGGCCAGCGTCAGCGCGTCGGAATCGCGCGCGCCCTCGCGGTCAATCCCTCGTTCATCGTTCTTGACGAACCCGTCTCCGCGCTGGACGTCTCGATTCAGGCCCAAGTCATCAATCTGCTCGAAGACTTGCAGCAGCAGTTTCGCCTGACGTATCTTTTCATCGCGCACGATCTCTCCGTGATACGCCACATTTCCAGCCGGGTTGCCGTCATGTACGTCGGAAAGATCGTGGAACTGGCGGCACGGGACGACCTCTACGAAAACCCGCTCCATCCGTATACGCAGGCGCTGCTCTCCGCCATTCCGATTCCGGAGCCGGCGGTCGAGGCGCGCAGACAGCGGATCGTCTTGAGCGGCGACGTGCCGTCGCCGGTGAACCCACCGTCCGGATGCCGTTTTCACACGCGCTGTCCGGTTGCGTTCGATCGCTGCATCGTGGAGGAGCCGCGCCTTCTCGATTACGGCAACGGACATCTTGCGGCATGTCATCTCGTCGAGGAACGAAAGGGCGAAGCGCCAGCGCTCACGGCAGCTCAGAAATGAAAAAGAGAGACGGCCGCGCGTTGCAGCCGTCTCCCTTTTATCCTTAATAGTCTAGGCCTTTTTCTTGCGGCGTCCCTTGCGACGGCCACCCTTGCGGCCGGCCTTGCGCCCGGCAGCAGCCTTTTTCTTGCGTCCGCCTTTGCGCGCGCCTTTCTTACGTCCAGCGGCCTTCTTGCGGCCACGTCCTTTGCGCGCTCTGCCTTTGCGCGCCGCGCCTTTGCGCGCGCCTTTCTTACGTCCCGCGGACTTGCGGGCTGCGCCTTTGCGCGCGCCCTTTTTACGAGATGCTTTCTTGCGCTTCGGTGGCTTTGGCTCTTCGCCCATCAGCCCGCCGTTGCCCATGATGTCTTCCATCAATTCCTCCTCGTCCCGAGCGGGACGATTAGCGTTGGTTGACCGCGCATGCGTTGCGCTTTATTGCGGATGATAATGTATTTGACGCAAACATGCAAATCGCGTGACGAAAACGGAGCGCGCGCGACGCGCGATCGGCTTGCTGTGAATGCAACGCTTTCGCAACGTTCCGCCGGCGCTCGCGGAGGCCGAAAAACGCCGCCGGACGGGCAGCGCGCCGCCCGAGACCTTGCGCCCGCCTTGACCTCGGGTGATATACTCGCCCCGTGAAAAAGCCACTCATCATCGTGGAATCCCCGACGAAGGCAAGGACGATCAAGAAGTTCTTGCCGTCGCGCTACGTGGTGAAGGCCTCGGTGGGTCACGTACGCGACCTCCCGAAGTCGACGCTGGGGGTAGACGTCGAGAACGGCTTCACGCCTCGCTATCTCACGATCAAAGGCAAAGGCGAGGTGATCAAGGAGCTCAAAAGCGCCGTGAAAGCGGCAGACGAAGTCTACCTCGCAACCGACCCCGATCGTGAAGGTGAAGCGATCGCCTGGCATTTGTCGGAGTTGCTGAAGCTTGCGGATCCGCGCCGGATAGAGCTGCACGAAATCACGAAAGAGGCGGCGATCGAGGCGATCAAGCACTCGCACCGCATCGACATGGATCGCGTGAACGCGCAGCAGGCGCGTCGCATCCTCGACCGTTTGGTCGGTTACAAAATATCCCCGCTCCTTTGGGCGAAGGTGCGCGGCGGGCTTTCCGCCGGCCGCGTGCAGTCGGTCGCCGTGCGCCTCATCGTCGATCGCGAACGCGAGATTCGAGCCTTCGTTCCAAAAGAGTACTGGACGATCGGCGCACAGTTCCAGACGAGTCGCGATCCGCAGATGCCGTTTCCAGCTGACCTCGTCGCGTACCGTGGCGAAAAGCTGGAGATCGCGACGAAGGCGCAGGCGGACGAGATTCTCGCCGCGCTCGAGGGGCGGCCGTCGTCGGTCTCGAGCGTCCGCCGCAGAGAGGTAAGGCGGAACGCGCCCGCTCCGTTCACGACGTCGACGTTGCAGCAAGAGTCGTCGCGGCGGCTGCGCCTGCGCGTCCGGCGCACGATGCAGATCGCGCAATCACTCTACGAAGGCGTCGACCTCGGCGGGAAAGAGGGCACCGTCGGTCTCATCACCTACATGCGAACGGACTCGACGCGGATCGCCGATCAGGCGCGCGACGCCGCGCGCTCGTTCATCGTCGAACAGTACGGCGAAGCCTTTCACGGCGGCCGCATACATCGCGTACGAGAGGGCGCGCAGGACGCGCACGAGGCGATCCGCCCAACCTCCGTAGCGCGGACGCCGGCGCAGCTCGCACACGTGCTCAAGCGCGACGAGCTTCGCCTCTATACGCTCGTCTGGGAACGTTTCGTCGCTTCGCAAATGTCCGCTGCGGTTTTCGACCAAACGACGGTCGAGATCGCCAGCGGCGAGTATGGCTTCCGCATCACGGGCAGCGTCATGAAGTTCCCCGGGTTCACGAAGGTCTACGAAGAGAGCCGCGACGATGCTCAGCAGAGAGATCGCGTGCGTCTTCCCGAGGTCGCGGAAGGCGACGCGCTCGACCGGAGCGATCTCGAGGCGAAGCAGCACTTCACGGAGCCGCCGCCTCGCTACACAGAAGCCTCCCTCGTTCGGGCGCTCGAGGAGAACGGCATCGGACGGCCGTCGACCTACTCGACGATCGTCGAGACGATTCAAGCGCGCGGGTACGTGACGCAGCAAGAGCGTCGTTTCTTGCCGACCGAAATCGGAGAGGCCGTCAACGATCTGCTCGTCGAGCACTTTCCGAAGATCGTCAACCTCGCGTTCACGGCCGAGATGGAGGGCGATCTCGACAAGGTCGCCGAGGGACACGAAGACTGGTCGGCGGTGCTGCGCACGTTTTACGGACCCTTCGCGAGCGAGCTCGAGGAGGCGGAGCGCAAGCTGCCGCGGCTGGAGATGCGAGAGGAGCCGACGGACGAGATCTGCCCGAACTGCGGACGCCCGATGGTGATCAAGATGGGCCGCTTCGGCAAGTTCATTTCTTGCACGGGCTACCCCGAGTGCAAGACGACGCGCCCGATCGTCAAAGACACGGGCGCGAAGTGTCCGAAGGACGGTGGTGCGATCGTCGAGCGCCGCTCGCGCAAAGGACGGCTTTTCTACGGCTGCATCAACTATCCGAACTGCGATTTCATCTCGTGGGATCCAGTCGTCCCCGAACGGTGCCCCGTCTGCGGTTCGTACGTCGTCAGTAAGACGCGGCGCGGAACGAGACATCTCGAATGCGCTGCGAACCGGGAGCATGACGTATCCTCGCTTTCGCGCGCGGAGGATGCCGAACAGGTGGAAGAAGCCGCGGCTTCTTCGTGAAGATCACCGTCATCGGTGCTGGTCTCGCGGGCTGCGAGGCCGCGTGGCAGGCGGCTCGCCAGGGAGCGAGCGTCGACCTCTACGAGATGCGGCCGCGGAAGAGCGGGCCTGCGCACGCGACGGGGCTTCTCGCGGAGCTCGTCTGCAGTAACTCGTTGCGCGGTGCGGCGCTCGAAAATGCCGTCGGATTGCTCAAGGAAGAGCTGGCGCGTCTCGACAGCATCATCATCGCGAGCGCGCGCGAGTGTGCAGTTCCCGCCGGAGGCGCGCTCGCCGTCGACCGCAATCGTTTCTCCGCGCTCGTCGAAGCGCGAATCGAAGCGGAGCCTCGCATCTCGCTCCACCGCGAGGAGGTCACGGAGATTCCGCTCGACCATCCCGCGATCGTCGCGTGCGGTCCGCTCCCTCCGACTGCGCTGCTCGAGCGCATCGACGAGCTGACCGGCAAGCGCGGCTTTCTCCACTACTACGACGCCGCGTCGCCGATCGTTTCGGCGGATTCCGTCGATGAGTCGAAGACGTATCGCAAGTCGCGCTACGAAAAAGGCAATGGCGACGACTACGTCAACGTTCCGCTCGATCGCGAGCAGTACGCGCAGTTGCTGCACGATCTGCGCACGCTGCCGAGACACGAGGCGAAGTCGTTCGAGGACGAGCGTTTTTTCGAGGGATGCTTGCCGATCGAAGAGATGGCGGACCGCGGCGACGACGTGCTTCGATTCGGCCCGATGAAACCGGTGGGCCTGCGCGATCCGCGCACGGGAATGACGCCATATGCCGTTGTGCAGCTGCGCAAAGAGAACGTACAGGGCACTGCGTACAACATCGTGGGCTTTCAGACGCGCCTCACGTGGCCATCGCAGCGTGAAGCGTTCGGCCGGCTTCCGGGTCTGGAACAGGCAGAATGGTTACGCTTCGGCGTCATGCACCGTAACGCGTTTCTCGACGCTCCTCGCCTGCTCGACGCGTCACTGCGATTGCGTGGCACGCAGGCGCTCCACTTCGCCGGGCAGATCACAGGAGCAGAAGGCTACGTCGAAGCGGCTGCCTGCGGCGCGATGGCGGGCATACACGCGGCGCGCGCGACGCTCGGGCTCGCGCCGGTGGACGTGCCGCGCGAGACCGCCCTCGGTGCGGTCGTCGCGCATCTGCAAAACGTGTCGTCACCCGACTTTCAGCCTGCAAACGTCACGTGGGCGTTCTTCCCGCCGATCGATCCGCCCGTGCGCGACCGCGCGCTGCGCAAGCGCCGCATGGCCGAGCGCGCGCTCGCCGAG
Source organism: Vulcanimicrobiota bacterium (assembly GCA_030038335.1). Lineage (GTDB taxonomy): Bacteria > Vulcanimicrobiota > Vulcanimicrobiia > Vulcanimicrobiales > Vulcanimicrobiaceae > Tyrphobacter. The sequence continues at coordinate 1,641 of JASHPC010000090.1, read as the reverse complement.
CTCGACGCATTCGCCCGAACCGTGCAACCCGAAGCCGCGGGCGCTGGTACTAGGGCTGGATGACGATACGCTCGACGACGATCGTGGCCGTGCGCCGCGATGGAAAGCTTGCAATGGCGGGCGACGGGCAGGTGACGATCGACAAGACGGTCGTCAAGCACGGCGCGCGCAAAGTGCGGCGGATTGCAAATGGAGCAGTTCTCGCGGGCTTCGCGGGATCGGCTGCCGACGGCATCGCGCTCCTGGAGAAATTTGAGGGAAAGTACAACGCGTACAAAGACCTTACGCGCGCTGCAGTCGAGCTTGCAAAGGATTGGCGCCAAGACCGGGTGCTGCGGCGCCTGGAGGCGTTGCTCATCGTGGGAACGCCGGAGCATCTCTTCGTTCTCTCCGGAAACGGCGACGTGATCGAACCCGACGAAGGCATTGCAGCGATCGGCAGCGGTGGCCCGTACGCGCAGGCGGCCGCTGCGGCTCTTCTTCGCAACACGCAACTCGACGCGGAGACGATCGCGCGAGCGGCAATCGGCATTGCGGCCGAGATTTGCATCTACACGAACAGCGACTCCACCATCGAGGTGCTGCCGTGACGGCAACGGAGCCGAGACTCGAAGGCGACGTTGCGGCGCTGACGCCGACTCAGATCGCGAAGGCGCTCGACGCATACATCGTGGGGCAGAATCGCGCGAAGCGTGCCGTTGCGATCGCGCTTCGGAATCGATACCGTCGCGGTCGCGTCGCGCCGGAACTGCGCGCCGAGATCACCCCGAAGAACATTCTCATGATCGGCCCGACCGGCGTCGGAAAGACGGAGATCGCACGGCGTCTGGCGACGCTCGTCGGCGCGCCGTTCGTGAAGGTCGAGGCGACGAAGTACACGGAGGTCGGATACGTCGGTCGCGACGTCGAGTCGATGGTGCGCGATCTCGTCGAGGTTGCCGTTCGCATGGTCATGGAGGCGCGACGCGCCGAGGTGAGCGACGTCGCGGACCGCCAAGCGGTGGAGCGCATCATCGACGCGCTGCACCCCGAGACCCGCCCGCCGCAAGCACAGGCGCAGAGCGGGTTCGCAGCGACGCTCGGATCGATCTTCGGTACGAACGCGCAGCAACAACAACCGGTACAGCCGGCGTCCGCACCGCTTCCGCCAACCGAGGCGCAGAGCGTGCGCGATCAGACGCGCGAAGAGGTCGAGCGCGGGTTCTACGACGTCCGTCTCATCGAGATCGAGGTCGAAGAGTCTCCGCAACTGCCAATCGGCGTCATCGGCGGCATGACGGACCAGAGCGGAACCGACCTCGGCGAGATGCTCGGCGGCATGCTGCCGAAGCGTAAGACGCGTAAACGCGTTACGGTTGCCGAGGCGCGGCGCATCTTTGCACAAGAAGAAGCCGCGAAGCTCATCGATGCCGAGGCCGTGAAGCGCGAAGCACTTCGTCGCGCAGGTGAAGACGGCATCATCTTCATCGACGAGATCGACAAAGTCGCCGGAGCGGAGGGCGCGCGCGGCGGACCCGACGTCTCGCGCGAAGGCGTGCAGCGCGACATCCTGCCGATCGTCGAAGGATCGACCGTCAACACGAAACACGGTCAGATCAAGACCGATCACATTCTCTTCATCGCCGCCGGTGCGTTTCACAT
>JASHPC010000011.1 GCA_030038335.1 Vulcanimicrobiota bacterium | reverse complement strand
GGCAAGCCGCCGATCTCGCCTGCGGAGATCTGGGTATTCTGGGCCTGAATGGCCGCGCTGATGTCCGACGGCATCAGGTTGTAGGAGGCGAGTTTCGCCGGGTCGAGCCAGATGCGCATTGCATACTGCCGCTGACCGAAAATGCGCACCTGCGAGACGCCCGGCACGCGCGCAAGCGTGTTCACGACGTTGAGCTGAACGTAGTTGCTCAGCCAGAGCGTGTCGTAGCGCGAACTATTCGACTGAACGGCGATCGCGACGAGAATGGAGCCGGAGTTCTTCGTGATCGTGACGCCGGTTTGCTGAACCTGCGCGGGCAGATCTCCCATTGCCGATTGGACGGCGTTCTGCACGTCGGCCGCGGCGATGTCGAGGCTCGTTCCGAGATTGAACGTGCACGTCACGGTGGAGACGCCGTCGGCGCTGGACGACGAGATGTAGCGAAGCCCTTCGACGTCGTTCACGGCGTTCTCGATCGGGACCGTAACCGCGCTCTCCACTGCGCTCGGGCTCGCTCCGATCCACGTCGCCATGACGGTGACGACCGGCGGTGCGACTTGCGGATATTGCGAGATCGGCAACGTCGGAATCATGACGATGCCCGCAAGCGTGATGATAAGCGAGCATACCGTCGCGAAGATCGGGCGCCGGAGGAAGAACTGCGTCACGAAAAGGCTTGTTCTGCGTGGTACGACGAGCGCGAGAGCGGGCTCGAGACCACCTGATGGAAACCCTTCGTACGGGCGAGCGCGCCGAGTTCCCGGAAGCGCTCGGGCGTGAGATACGCGACGACCGGCAAGTGCTTCTTCGTCGGTCGCAAGTATTGCCCCATCGTGAAGATGTCGACACCGACGGAACGGGCATCGTCCATGACGCGCTCGATCTCTTCGTCGCGCTCGCCTAGCCCGAGCATGATCGACGTCTTCGTGTAACGCTCGGGCGCGCGTCGCTTGGCGTGTTCGAGCACCCGAAGCGTTTGGTCGTACCCTGCGCGTCGATCGCGGACGACGGGCGTGAGCCGGCGCACGGTTTCGAGATTGTGCGCAAAAACGTCAGGCTCGGCGTCCATGACGATGTCGAGCGCGCGTAGGTCACCGCGAAAATCGCCGCTGAGAATCTCGACGCGAGCGCCGGGCACGCGTTCGTGAATCGCCCGCACGGTGTTCGCGAAGACGAGCGCACCCCCGTCTGCCAAATCGTCGCGATCGACCGCGGTGAGCACCAAATACTTCCAGCCAAGCTCCTCGACGGCACGTGCGACTCGCTGCGGCTCGAGCCAGTCGACGATCCCGTGCTGCGTGCCGGTCTTGACGTTGCAGAAGCGGCATCCGCGCGTGCAGACGTCCCCGAGGATCATAATCGTCGCCGTGCCGACGCCCCAGCACTCCGCAAGATTCGGGCACGCCGCTTCCTGACATACCGTGTGAAGGTTGAGCCCACGCACTTCGCGCTTCACGCGCTCGTAGTTGTCGCCTACAGGCAGCGAAACGCGAAGCCAGTCCGGCTTACGCGCCGTGAGATCTATCTCGACCGCCATCAGCCTGTCATCCCGAGCGTCGCGTGCACTTCGTCGAACGTAAGGTCGAAGACGCGTTCGAGCTCCGGAAGCAACGCGGCTTTGGCTTCGGCAAGCGAAACGGGCCGTTGCGTCTCCCTCGAGAGCGACGTGATGCCGCGGTCTGTCAAACCGCACGGATTGATCAGACGATCGTAGTCGAGCTCGGTGGAGACGTTGAACGCGATGCCGTGCAGCGAGGTCATCTGCCGTATCGCAAGGCCGATCGCGCAGATTTGTTTGCGGCCGACCCACACGCCCGCGTGCTCGCTCCAACGCTCAGCCTCGATATCAAAGCGCATGCATGCGGCGATGACCGCCTCTTCCAGGCTCCGTACGAGCGGAACCACCTCGCGAAAGCGCTCCAGAAGCCGAATCGGATAGACGACGAGCTGTCCGGGCCCATGATACGTCACGTCGCCGCCGCGCTCGATCTCCACGACGTCGACCCCGCGCTCGACAAGCGCGTCGCGCGTCAGAAGAACGTTTGCAGACTTTGCGTTCCGCCCCAGCGTGATGACGGGAAGGTGCTCGACGAGTATCCACGTCTCGGCTTCGTCGCCGTTGCGTACGCGCTCGTGCAGCGCATGCTGCACGGCCCATGCGTCGCGATAGGGAAGACGTCCGAGATCGAGGAGTCGCGCCCGCGTCACGGTCAAACGGTTGCCGTCGCCCTCGGCTTGGGGTTGATGACGTGAATTGCCTTGCCGTGCGCGGCTTCGGCTGCGTCCATGATCCCTTCCGTGAGCGTCGGGTGCGGATGCACGGAGAGACCGATGTCTTCGAGCGTTGCACCCATCTCGAGCGCGATGACGCCTTCACCGATGAGCGACTCCGCCTGCGGAGCGACGACGTGCATTCCGAGCAGCGCGTCCGTCTTTGCGTCGCCGACGAGCTTGATGAGGCCGTCGGTCTCATTCATCGTGCGCGCGCGGCCGCTCGCCGCAAGCGGAAACTTTCCGATACGCACCTCGTAGCCTTTGCTCTTCGCGTCTTCCTCGGAGAGGCCGACCGTTGCGACCTCGGGATCGGTGTAGACGCAGTTCGGGATCGCGACGGGATCGAACGCGGCGGAGCGACTGCCGGAGATGACTTCGGCGGCGACGACGCCCTGCTTCATCGCGCGATGCGCGAGAAGCGGCGCTCCCGTCACGTCGCCGACAGCGAACACGTTCGAAACTTTCGTGCGCAGCTGCTGATCGACGGCAATGAAGCCTTTGTCGTCAGTAGCGAGACCCGCCGCCTTTAGGTTGAGCCCGTCGACGACCGGCCGGCGCCCCACAGCGACGAGCGCCATGTCAAACTGACGCTCTTCGTCTTGGCCGCCGGTTCCCTCGCCCTTGAACGTCGCCGAGACGCCCTTTCCGTTCGGCTCGAGCTTACCGACGGTCGTCGAGAGCATGATCTCGATGCCTTGCTTCTTCAAGATTCGTCCGAGCGTCTTACCGATCTCGAGGTCCGTTCCGGTCAAAATCTGTGGCAGCGCTTCGATGACGAGCACTTTGGCGCCCAGACGCGTGTAGACGGTCGCGAACTCGAGACCGATGACGCCTCCGCCTATGACGAGCAGCTGCTTCGGAACGTTTTCGAGTTTGACGGCGTCGTCGGAGTTGATGATCGTCTTCCCGTTGCGCGGCCAAGCCTTTACGTCGACGGGCGCCGAACCTGTGGCGATCACGACGTTTGCAGCGCGAATCGTGTCCTCACCGCCCTCTTTCTTCTTTAAGCGTATCTCGGTGGGGCTGACGAATGACGCTTCTCCGTAGAGAAACTCGACGGCGTTTGCTTTGAAGAGCATCTTCACGCCGTTGACGTTCGCGCCGACGACGTCGGATTTGAACTTCGCAACGCGCTCGCGGTCCACGCGAAGCTCGCCCGCCGCGAGTCCGATCTCACTCGCGTGAGCGATCTGCCGCGCGATCTCGCCGACGTGCAGAAGCGCTTTCGTTGGAATGCAGCCCCAGTTGAGGCAGACTCCTCCGGCCTCGTCGCGATCGACGCAGATCACTTTCTTGCCTAGCTGACCGAGCCGTATGGCGGCGTGATAACCGCCTGGGCCCGCCCCGATCACGACGGCATCAGCCTGATGTTCAGCCACTCTCTTCCCCCTATGCGGACGCTACTGCTAACAGATTTTGACGGGCAAAGGCTTCGACGCACACCGCGCGCGAACATGGGACCGGTCCATGTCGAAGATTGGATGGGCGGCGCTGCCGGAGCTCGATCGGCGTTCGATCGTGCCGTTATATCGTCAAATTTACGAGCAGCTCCGTTCGGCAATACTCTCCGGAACGTTGCCGGAGTCGGCTCGTCTGCCGCCCGAGCGACTCATGGCGGGGAGCCTGAACGTCAATCGGAGCACGATCGTTCACGCGTATCGCGAGCTCGCCGCGGACGGCCTCATCGCTCAGCGTGTGGGGTCTGGTTCGCGCGTGGCGCAGCGGGGCGCGAGAGCCGAGCGCGGCGTCGCCGTACCCTGGTGGGTGACGCTTCCACCGTGGCGAGTCGGCGAGTTCCCGAACATCCTCGGCGAGCTGGCTGCCAAGCATGAAGACGGACGGATCTCGTTCGTGCAGGGTGTTGCTCCCGACGAACCGTCGCCGCTCGGCGAGTTAGCGCAATCCTTTGCGCGCGTTGCGCGCGATCCACGCTTCGTGCTCTCCTATGGTGACTCCGAAGGATACGCGCCTCTGCGTGAAGCGATCGCCGAACGCATGGCGGCGCGCGGCGCAAGCGCCGTACAGGCGCGCAACGTCATCATGCTGACGGGTTCGACTCAGGGGATCATGATCGTCGCGCAGAGTCTCGCGGAGCCCGGCGACGAGATCATTGTCGAGAGCCCGTCGTATCCCGGCGCGCTTCAGATCTTTCAAATATGCGGGCTTCGCGCGATTCCGGTTCCGGTCGACGACGACGGCATGCGCGTCGACCACGTCGAAGCCGTGCTGAGAACGCGGCGCCCGCGCTTCATCTACACGATGCCGTCGCTTCACAATCCAACCAATGCGACGATGAATCCCGATCGCAGGGCGCGGCTGACGACGATTGCGCGTCGCGCCGGCGTGCCAATCGTCGAGGACGACCCCTACGGACCGCTCGTGCGGGACGCGGTTCCTCTCATTGCATCGGCACCGGACTCCGTCGTCTACATCTCGACGTTCTCGAAGACAATTGCGCCGAGCCTGCGCGTCGGCTGGCTCGTCGCTCCGCGCGTCGTCGTGGAACGACTGCTGCTGCGCAAACAGGCCCACGACATGGCGACGAGCCTCTACGTGCAAGCGGCGATCGTCGACTACCTGGATCGTGGATACGACGCACACGTCGAGGATCTGCATCGGGAGTTGTTCGCGCGACGAGCGCTTGCGGACGCTGCCATCGCGGAGCACTGGCCGCGAACCGTTCGCGTGGCGGCGCCCCGTGGCGGATTCTACCTTTGGGCGACGACGCCACGCGAGATTCGTGCCCGCGCTCTGCTCGACGCCGCCGAGCGCCGCGGTGCGTCGTTTCTTTTCGGCGAGGCGTTCTATGCGGGCAACGGCGGTGACCATCAGTTTCGCCTCGCGCTCACGGCGGTGAAGCGCGAGGAAATTGCGGAGGGCATCGCGCGCATCGGCGAAGCGATCGCGTCGCTCCGGACGTGAACGCGTTGCGCCGCTCATTGCTCGCGTGGCACGCTCGAGCCGGACGCTCCGACCTTCCCTGGCGCCGGAAACGCAGCGCATATCGTACGCTCGTAAGCGAGTTCATGGCGCAGCAGACGCAGATCGAGCGAGTCGTGCCCAAGTTCGAGACATTCATGCGACGCTTCCCCACGATTCGTGCGCTCGCCGCCGCGCGTTCGGGCGACGTGCTGCGCGAGTGGAAGGGGCTAGGCTACAACGCCCGCGCGATTCGTCTGCACGCGGCGGCAGTTGCAGTCGTCGAGCGTCACGGCGGGCGAGTGCCGCGCGACGCTGCGGCATTGCGTGCGCTCCCCGGTGTCGGCGCGTACACCGCTGCGGCAGTTCGCGCTTTCGCGTACAACCTCGACGATCTGCCGATAGACGTCAACATCGGGCGCGTGTTGCACCGCCTCGGAGAGAACGCGCGTCGCGCGCTCGGAGCGAGCGGGTATGAAGTCGCCTCGGCGCTCATGGATCTTGGCGCTGGTCTATGCTCGCGCCGGGAACCGCACTGCGAAGAGTGTCCGCTGCGTAGCGGTTGCGAACGCCGGCCGCTTCCGCGTCTTGTACCGAAGAGGAAAGGCGTTCGATTCGAGTCTACGACGCGGCACGCGCGCGGCCGCATCGTCGACCGGCTGCGCGACCTGCCACCGGGCCGGCGCATCTCACTGCTGGATCTTCACCGGGACGTACGCTCGGCGCTCGCCGAGCGCGGCGTGGACGAGTTGCGAGACCTCGTCGCGGGACTCGAGCGTGACGGGCTCGTCGTCGTGCAGGACGACGCGGTCTCGCTACCCTAGCCATCCTCATGCCCGCTATCCCGTTCCCGAAGAAGAAGGTTCCGCGCGCGACCGCACTCGCCCAGCTCGAGATACTCGAACGCACGTATCCGGC
>JASHPC010000089.1 GCA_030038335.1 Vulcanimicrobiota bacterium | reverse complement strand
GCGCTCTTTGCGCTCGCCGTGCCCGAGAACGTCGCGCCACGCGGTTGGAGAAGAGCGACATTCTACGCGGTTGCGACCATTACGGTCGTCACCGCGGGCATTCTCACGATCGCTATCCTGCGCGGAACGCTTCTTTACGACCCCGGCCCGTTCGCAACTACGCTGCTCACGGCGATCACGATTCTTATCGTCATTGCTCGCTTGGCGACCATGGAGCGCAGTGACCGAGCACGTTTCGGCTGGGCTGCGTTTGCCATCATCTTCGGTGTCGTCTCGAACGCTTTCCGCACGGGCTTCATCCAAAGCGACTCCGCGATCGCAAACATCCTGTCGTTCTACTCTTCATTTCTCAGCGTCGTCATGCCGATCGCACTCATGTATGCCATCCTGCGGCGGCATGTCATCGACGTACGATTCGTCATCAGCAAAGGTGTTGTTTACGCGGCGATCACGACTCTCGTTGTCGGCCTGATCGGGGTCGTCGACTGGGCGACGAGCGCGTATCTCCACGAAGCACGCGCGGCGCTGGCACTCGATGCGATCGTGACGATCGTGCTCGGGCTCGTCTTGCACCGAGCCTACCGTTTTGTAGAGCGCGCGGTCGATGCGGTGCTGTTCCGTGAGAAGCACAGCGGCGAAGCCTATCTCCACCGGCTTGCGCGAACCCTGCCGTTTGCGGAATCCGAGGAGACCGTCGATCGCGCGGTCGTCTGCGCACCGTACGAGAAGCTCGCCCTCGCGGGCGTTGCACTTTTCCGCGCGTGCACTCAGGGTTTTGCGCCCGCCTGCGTGGAGGGCTGGCGGCTTTCCGGCCACATGCAGCTGCGCCGCGATCACGCATTGCCGCGCTTTTTTATGGCCGAACGTGCTCCGATCTCCGTCGCCGACCTGCACGCGGAGATGCGCGCGGAACTTCCCGAAAGTGCCGGTCCGGCTTTTGCCGTCCCGATATTTCAGCGCAACGATCTTACCGGCTTTGTGCTCTACGGTTTGCATCGGGACGGAACGCGTCTCGATCCCGACGAAGAGCGTGTCCTCGAGCGCCTGTGCGAGTCCGCGGCGCAGGCGTACACGGGCGTTGAACTTGACGAGTATCGCGGCGGCACGCGCGTCTCGCCACTTGCCGTGGAGATCTCGCCGTCATGAGAGCAACGCGTGTAATCGTCGCCATCGGCATAGCCGCGTTTTTCTTTCTGTTCACGGTGCCGCCGATGTTCGCGAGCCCTCCGTGGCCGTACACCGGCATTAACGCCTTTACCACGCAGAGCAGAACCCTCGTGCGCGGTGCGTTCAGTAGCGCGAGCAGCACCGTGACGATCGACCGAGATTCACCGGCATATCGAGCCGGGCTCAGGACCGGTGATACGATCTCCTGCCTGGATGCTCGTACCTTTGGCATCATCACGTCCGTTCCTCACCAAGTGTACGACGGACTGCCCATACAGCTATGCGTTCGACGCGGCAGTGCGTGGCAGCCGGTATCGCTTCTCGCGCAGCGTCGTCCTTCGGTCGGGCTCGCGTACATCTCGCCGTGGCTTGCAGCGCTTCGCGCGCTCGTCTATCTCATCTACTTGATCGTCGGGTGCGCGCTCGTCATCGCACGCCCGAGCCTCATGAGCTGGCTGCTCTTCGCCTACTGCGTAGGGACGGCGCCCTTCACCGCGGTCGCGGACGGCGCGATGCTTTCGGCCTGGCAGGACACCGCGCTCCTGCTCCTCATGACGATGACGTCCTCTTCCATAGCAGGAGCCCTTACGCTCTTCGCGCTCGTCGTGCCGGAGCATACGCCTCCACGTGGCTGGCGCCGCGCAGTATTCGTCGTCGTAGGAGCTGCCACGCTCGCTTCCGCCGTTCTGAACAGCTGCATTGTTTTGGCACACGACTACACGTCAGCGATCGGACAGTGGTGCAGCGGCGTCCTCACGATCGCTGCGGTCCTCGTCGTACTTGCGCGCCTGGCGACGATGCACCGGTCGGAGCGCGCGCGTTTCGGCTGGGCGGCATTCGCCATCATCTTCGGCGTCGTCGACAACAGCTTGCGAACCGGCGTGATCTCCGGCTCGACGTTCTTCGTCGACGTCGTGTCATTCGTCGCCGCGTATCTTACGGTCGTGATGCCGATTGCGCTCATGTACGCGATCCTGCGGCGGCATGTCATCGACGTTCGGTTCGTCATAAGCCGGGGCGTCGTTTACGCAGCAGTCACGACGCTCGTTATCGCCCTCATTGGCGTCGTCGACTGGGCGACGAGCGCGTACCTGCACGAAGTTCGAGCGGCGATGGCCATCGATGCACTGGTCACCATTGCCATCGGCTTCGTGCTTCATCGTGCGTACGGCTGGGTGGATCGCATCGTCGATTCATTGCTCTTCCGCGAGAAGCACAACGCGCAACAGTATTTGATGCGCCTCGCGCGTACGCTACCGTTCGCGCGCACGGACGAAGCCGTGGACAACGCGCTTGTCTTCGCTCCATATGAAAAGTTCTCACTGGCCGCAGCAGCGCTCTACCGGCAGCGCAGAACTGGATTTACGCCCGTTTCCGCCGAGGGATGGGGTATAGCGGAGCTCCCCACGATCGCGACAGATGACGATCTCATTCGCTTCTTCCTCTCCGAGCGCGGCAGCATTTCCATCGGCGAACTCCACGAGCGGATCGGCCGGCAACGATTCGAGCATGGGAACGCGCCAGCCATTGCCGTACCTATCTTTCAGAGCAACGATCTCACCGGCTTCGCGCTCTTCGGCCTTCACCGGGACGGCACGCGCCTCGATCCCGACGAAGAACGCATACTCGAACGCCTCTGCGAAACTGCCGCACAGGCGTACACCACGATCGAACTCACGCACTATCGTGGCGCGAAAGCGTCGATACCGGCGATGGAGACGATGTGAGAGCGGTTCGCGCGCTCATCACCATCGGCGTCGCCTCCTTTTTTCTGCTTGTCGCGGCGCCGACGATGTTCGTGAATCCGCCGTGGCCGTACACGGGCGTGCATTACGAAAGTGCGACGGTGCTCCAGAAGGATGTCACTGTCGGTGTCGACTCCGGCTCGCCCGCATATCACGCGGGGTTGCGCACCGGGGACGTCGTCGGCTGTCTCTCGCTCGTCGATTTCCAGTTCCTCTTCCCGTTCTTTCCGGCAATCGTGCCCTATACGGGCAGTCCCGTTCGCGTATGCGCCCGCCACGGCAGTAGTGCATGGCACGCCGTCACGTTCGTTCCAAAACGCATGCCACCACCAGGACTCTTTTACAACACACCGCTCTTCGCCGCTTTGCGCATCGCGGTGTACACGCTGTTCCTGCTCGTCGGCTGCGCGCTCGTCATGGCACGACCCGGTGCCATGACATGGTTGTTTTTCGGGTACTGCTTGGCAAGTATGCCCGATGCAACGTCAATGGGCATGTTGATAACGCTGCCGTCCCCGGCCTACACGTTCATTACCGCTGTAACCGCGGGAACCATCGAGCTCGGTGCTCCCGTCCTCGCACTCTTTGCGCTGACCGTTCCGGCCGATATGCCCCCAGCCGGCTGGAGAAACATTCTCTTTCGCATCATCGCAGTTGTGGCTGTGCTGATCGCAGTATCGGTCATCGTATCGCCCGCGACGAGTCTGCGCGGCATCCTTCAAACGAACGGCGACGAGACGTTTACCGCGATAACGATTGCGATCGTTATCGTGCGTCTGCTGACGATGGAGCGGCATGAGCGCGCGCGGTTCGCTTGGGCCGCGTTTGCCATCATCTTCGGCGTCCTCGTGAACGACGCTCGCAACGTCCTCCCGAACGACGCCGTCAGCACAGCGTGCGGTTATCTCACCATCGTGATGCCACTGTGCCTCCTGTACGCGATTCTCCGGCGGCACGTCATCGACGTTCGCTTCGTGCTGAGCCGCGCGGTTGTCTACGGCATCGTCACGACTCTCGTCGTCGTTGTTATCGGAGTCGTCGACTGGGCGACAAGCGTGTATCTTTCGGAGGTACGCGCGGCGCTTGCCATCGATGGGGCTGTAACGATCGGGCTCGGTCTCGCCTTACACCGCTTCTACGGCTGGATCGAGTCCACGGTCGACGCCCTCGTCTTTCGCAAAAAGCACGAGGCGGCCGCGTATCTACGTCGCGCCGCGCGTGCAATTCTAAGAGCACGCGACGAGCGTACGGTCGATGTGGCACTCGTCGAAGGTCCCGTTGAGAAACTCGACCTCACGATGGCTACGGTCTTTCGCAGCGATGGCACCAGTTATTCGGCAGCGTCGGCAGCAGGTTGGGACCTCCCCCGTAAACTCACCTTCGCGCCCGGCAGCGAGCTGACGCGTTTTCTGGAAGCGGAGCGAGCGTGTGTGGCGATCTCAGATCTGCGCAGGCACGTCACTGCCGAGTTCATCGAGGCGGGTGCACTGCCGGCCGTCGCGATTCCGGTCTTTCGCGGTGACGATCTGCTCGCGTTTGCGATCTACGGCCTACATCGCGACGGAACGCAGCTCGACCCGGACGAACTCGACGCGCTCGAGCATCTCTGTGAATCGGCAGCGCAAGCCTATATCATGGTGGAGCTCAATCGCTATCAGCGCCCCGTAACGGTCTCGTTGCCTGCGATGGAGACGCCGTGAACGCCGTCCGTGCGATCCTCGTCGTCGCGTGCTCTGCCCTGCTCCTAGCCATCGTTGCGCCTTCCATGTTCGAGAATCCGCCGTGGCCATACAGCGGCGTAAGTCAGCAAGACGGCCCAATAGGCGCGCGGCTGACCGTCACGATCGAACGCAACTCACCAGCCTATCGCGCGGGGCTGCGCACGAGCGACGCGCTAGGATGCCTCTCGGCGCGCAATAATTCACGTCTCTTCGACGTATATGCGCCCAATCTCTTATACACCCCCGATCCGATCTCGCTCTGCGCGTTTCGGCACGGTACGTGGCGCAACGTCACATTCGCGCCGACACCAATGCCGCCGCCCGGACTGATGTACGGAACTCTCTGGATCGCGACGCTGCGTCTCGCGGTCTTCATCATCTTTCTCATTGTCGGTTCCGCGCTCGTCGTCGCGCGGCCGAGCCTTATGACGTGGTTGCTGTTCGGATACTGCTGCGCAAACGTCCCGTGGGCTGCGGCGCAAGGAATGCTTCTCTGGCTGCCCGGGACGTCGTACGCGACCGCTAAAACTCTCCTGAGCGTCCTAACATACTCCGCTGGGCCGTTGCTCGCGTTGTTCACGCTGGTCGTCCCCGAAAACGGAGTTCCACGCGGATGGCGCGGGAAGACGTTTTGGACCGTTGTCGCTCTTTCGTTGGGATACTTTGGACTTTCCGTAGCCACCGATCTTGCAACGACGGTTAACTTTGGTCCCCTTACGAGCTGGATCGATGAGGGGTTTACGGCCCTCACCGTTCTGCTCGTCGTAGCACGTCTCGTCACGATGGAACGGCCCGACCGTGCGCGCTTTGGCTGGGCAGCGTTTGCAATCATGTTCGGTATCGTGTGCAACGTCGTGCGCAACGACGTTCTAAACAATGTCATTTCTATCGCCGGCGGCGTGCTCACCGTCGTCATGCCGCTCTGCCTCATGTATGCAATTCTGCGGCGACACGTGATCGACGTGCGCTTCGTGCTGAGTCGCACGGTCGTCTACGGAATCGTAACGACGCTCGTCGTTGCGATCATCGGCGTGGTCGACTGGGCGACGAGCGCGTACCTTTCGGAGGTACGCACGGCGCTCGCTATCGACGCGGCCGTGACGATTGCGCTCGGCCTCGCACTCCATCGCGGCTACAACTGGATCGAATCGGCAATCGACGCCGTGCTCTTTCGCAAGAAACATGCGGCCGAGGCCTATCTGCGGCGCGCGGCTCGCTCGCTGCTGCGTGCCGACGGCGAGGAGACGATCGACGCGGTGCTCGTCGGCGACCCGTACGAAGCGCTTGACCTTTCGATGGCCGCGCTCTTTCGTGCTCGTGGGAACGCGTACGCATGCGTTGCGTCCGTTGGATGGACGAGTGCCGAGACGGTAGCACTCGCGCGCGGGCACGATCTCGTGCGCTTTCTCGCCGTCGAGCGAGCGCGCATTGCGGTGGCCGATCTGCGGGCGCACGTGCGCGCGCAATTTCTCGAGGCAGGCGCGGTTCCTGCAGTTGCGATTCCGGTTCTGTGCGATGACGAACTCTTCGGGTTCGCCGTCTACGGTCTGCATCGCGACGGGACGCAACTCGATCCTGACGAAATCGAGTCCCTGGAGCATCTTTGCGAAATGGCGGCACAAGCGTATACGGTCGTCGAGCTTCGCCGCTATCGCGGCCGTGTTTCGGTCGTAGTTCCCGCTTTGGAGGCGCCGTGAAGTCGAATCCGCTTCTCGGATGGTCGTTTGCTGCGTTCGCAGCGGTCATGCTTGCCCTTGCGGTCGGACAGGTCTTCTCACCGCTTACCCACACTACGTTCGGCATCGCCGATGACGGCCTGGCTCCCGGCGGAAACGCAACGATCAGAGGAATAATGCCGCACTCGTCTGCCGCCAAAGAGGGCTTACGCGCCGGAGACGTCATCGTGCTCGGCAATCTCACGTTATCGGATCGCTATCGTTTTCAGACGGGATTTTCTCCGTTCGGACAGACCCTCGTGCTCCACGTGCGGCGCGGCGACCTAACGCGAACTGTCGTGCTTCGCGCGGAGCCATCCTCGTTACACCTCGGCACGGAGCCGACGATACTCGTCGCTCAGGCGGCGATTGACTTGATCATTCTTGGCGCGCTCGTGCTCTTACGCCCGTCGCTCGCGACGGCAGCGCTCGTGTTCTACGGCGCAGGATCGGTTATGTCATTCGCGGTCGTGGGCGAGCTCTCGTGGATTCCAGATCCGTGGTTTGGCATCGTGGCAGTCGGCATCGTCGCCGCTTTTTCCGGCCTTCCGTTTCTCGCGATGCCGGTCTTCATCACGCGCTTTCCTCACCCGCCGCACTCTCACACGGGCATCGCTCGCATGCGCGTAGCCGACGCGATCTTTCTCGTGGCTGCGGTGTGTTTTGTCCTCGAGGCGATCTTCGAGCCGTTGGAGTTTCTCTCGTGGGGCAGTTTCATCGACATCGGCTTAGGGATCATCCTTCCGCTTCTCATCATCTTGGGATTCGGCGCTGCCGCCTATCGCGACGCGGACGGAGAATCGCGCCGGCGCATTGGTTGGGTTATGGCCGGTTTCGTCATCGCGGCAATCTCCGACGCCGCTCTCAATACCGTGCTCGTGATCCCCACGGTCCGCGACGCGCCGTCTTTCCCTGTCGTCGCAAACGTCCTGCAGCTCGCGTCGTGCGTCTTTCCGATTGCGCTCGCCTATGCGGTGCTACGCCATCGCGTGCTCGACATCGGCTTCGCGCTGAACAGAACGATGCTCTACGCGATCATGACGACGCTCGTCGTTGGGGTCGTGAGCCTACTCGATTGGGGCGTGAGCCGCGTCTTCGCCGAACAGCGATGGGCGCTCGCAGTCGAGGGGTTCGTGACCATCGGCTTCGGCCTTACCTTGAACTGGGTACACGCGCGAACGGAGCGCCTGTTGGATCGTATCGTCTTTCGCAAACGTCACGTTGCCGAGAAGCGCATCCAGTACCGCATCGAGGCGCTCGGCTTTGCGGAATCTTCATCCGCTGTCGACGAAGCGCTCGCCGTCGATGCCTGCAAGATCTTAGAGCTGCGCTCGGGGGCCGTGTTCGAGCGCGTGACGGCAGACGGCCTTTTCATGCGCAACGAATCCTCCGGGTGGAGTGAAGGCGATGCGACAGCGATAAGCGATGACGCGCTTCTCGTGCGCACCCTGCGGGCGCTCGAGCGTCCCATTTTCCTCGACGAAGTCGCCGTGCACGACGCTTCGTTCCCGCAAGGAGACGAACGGCCTATTCTCGCAATCCCGATCGCGGCGCAACACGAGTTAATCGGTTTCGTGTTGTACGGGAATCGCGCAGACGGCGCGTCGCCCGATCCCGAAGAGGTCGCGCTGCTCGCGCGCCTCACGCAGGCTGCCGGCACAGCCTACGGCGCCGTCGAAGCACGTCACTGGCGCGAGCGCGTTACCGCACTTGAAGCACGTGCAGGCACGATGACCGCGTCATTAACATCGCCGGCATAACCGACGCCGGTGCTACTGTGTGGCTGAGGTGAGATTGCGCGGAGGCGTTTCGCCGAGCCCCGGCGTCATGACGTTCACGCGTCCGGCGACTGGGTCGTAACTGACGCGAACGCCGA
>JASHPC010000088.1 GCA_030038335.1 Vulcanimicrobiota bacterium | reverse complement strand
TCTCCGGCGTACGGCGGGTCGAGATAGACGATGTCGAACGGCCCCTCTATCCGATAGAGCGCGCGTTCAGCCGGCGCAGCGACTACGGTGACGATGTCGCCAATCTCGAGGTTCTGCACGGCTTCCTCAATGATGTGCGCGACGTTCCTGTCGCCCTCGACGCAGACGACGCGTTCCGCACCCCGCGATGCAGCCTCGATCCCAATAGCTCCGGTGCCGGCGAAAAGATCGAGCACGCTCGCGCCCCCGATGCGCTGGACGAGAATAGAAAAGAGCGCCTCTTTGACGCGACCCGGCGTCGGGCGAACCGCACTCGACTTTGGGGAACGCAGCTTGCGGCTTCCCAACTGACCGCCAGTGATCTTGGGCATTTAGGATATCTTCGACGCGAGGAGCGATTCAACGTCTTGCAGGTCCCTGATCTCGGCGTCGGGAGGCGGCAAGTCGGTCGGATAGCGGCGGCCCTCTGCGTTGTACCAGACTGCACGGAGCCCGGCTTCGAGGGCACCGACGACGTCGGTCACGGGACTCTCGCCCACGTACCAGATGCTCGAGGCCGGAAGAGAGAGCCGTTCGACGAGCGCGGCGAAGGCTGCCGGCTGCGGCTTGGAGACGCCGATATCGGCGCTCACGAGAACGGGACCGTCAAACCCCGCGCGAAGCGCCTTGTGCTGCTGCAAGGGACTCCAGCCGTTCGTCAGGATCGCCGTCGTGATGCCGCGCTCCCGGAGGCTCGCGAGCAGCCTCGGCATTCCGGGCACGGGAACGACGATTTCATCGACGAGCGACAGCGCGATGGAGCGAAAGTCATCGACGAACGGCCCAGGGGTTGTGACGCCGCGGTCGCGCGCGAAGAGCCGCACGGCTTCGTCGATGGAAAAGGCCCCGTTTCGCTGCCGGTCGAGCAATGCATCGATGGCAACGCTCTCCTCATCCAGCGTCCCGAGGGCGTGACCGCCCTCGCGATCGACGCGAAGCAAGAGGCGCAAAAACGCGATCCGCTCGATCTTGTTGTCGACGACGAGCGTGTGGTCGATGTCGAACGCGACCGCGCGGCGCGGCATCCCTACGTTGGTCCCGGGCCGGTAACGACGCGAACGAATCCACTCGGCCGTATCCATTTCCGCATAGCGCGCTGCACGTCGGCAGCAGACGACGCGAGCTCGCGGCGCGCGTCGATGAGGTTCTCGTTCCACGGCAGACCATTTGCAGCGTAGTCGAGGAGCTGCGAGGCGACACCATCGTAGCTTGCCTCGCGAACGGGCACGCTCCCTAAGAGCAGTGCCTTCGCGCGCGTCAGGCGGTCCTCGGGCAGCGGTGCGCGCTGCAGTTGCGAAAGATCGCGCTGGACGAGCGCTTCCGCCGGCGCGACGTTTCCGGCGTTGCACGCGTACTCCACCACAAACATCGCACGCGTTTGATTCGCCTCCACGCGGCTGTTCACGGCATAGGCGTATCCGTGCAGCTCCCGCAAGTCGCGACCAAGTAACGATCCGTAGAAACCGCCCGTGAGCGCCGTGTTGGCAACCTGGAGCGCAGCCCAGTCTCGCGAGGCGCGACGCAGGCCCATCGTCTCTTCGAGGACGACGGAAGACTGCACGCGTCCGTTCGCCGGTATCGTGACACTCGATGCGACGTTATTGGGAACCGGCGGCGGTGCCGTCACCGGCTTTGGCTCCGTTGCGTGCCATCCGCCGAAGTACCGCTCGACCGCGTTGCGCGCCTCTTGCGGCGTTACGTCTCCTACGACGACGATCGTCGTCAAATCCGGGCGATAGGCACTCGCGTACCACGCGCGCACGTCGTCGAGCGTCAACGCTCGAATGCTCTCGGGCGTCGGAAAACGCTGTGCCGGATCGCCGCTCGGATAGAGCCCGTGCGCGAGCGCAACGTCGGTGAGATGGTCAGGCGACGCGGCTTCGCCTGCCACCGTCTCGATGGCTTGCATCTTCACGACTGCGAAGTCAGCAGCGTTGAGTGCGGGATGGAGCTCGTCATCTGCAAGCAGCTGTACGCCGCGATTGAAGTCCTTCGCAAGCACTTGGAGCGAAAACGTCGTACCAGCGGAGACGTTTGCGGCGACCGCGTCGAGTGCTGTCTGATAGGCGATGCGCCCGTACGTTGCGGTCCCGTACGAAAAGAGGCCTTCCGTAACGTCGTTGACGCCTTCTTCTCCAATAGGTTCTTGAACTTGTGGATCGTTCCGAATGCGTCCGCTGAGCGTGACGCTCGCCGAACTCGACTCCGGCTGAACGATGAGATGCAGCCCATTGGGAAGCACGGAGACCGTCGGTGCGAGCGTCTGCGGCGGCACGCGCAGGTGTGCGACGATGCCGCGAGCCCACGGTGGCAACGGCTCGTGCGTGCTCGGCGTAATCTGATTGTTCTCAGGGACGATCCCCGATCTGCCCGCAACGGCCCTGCCGCTGTTCTTTGGCACTGCGTACGCGGTAATCGATCGCGCGTCGACCAGATCCCGGCGCAGGACGCGGTTTACGTCGGCAACCGTCACGCGATCGAACGCAGCGATTTCATCGTCAGGCGAACGCAAACCCTGAACGGCAATGGCTTGACTCCACTCCATCGCGAGATCCTCGACGGAGTTCCGCGCGTACTCGAGCTGCGCGATCTCACGCCGTTTCTCCGCCGCGACGAGATCCGCCGGAACACCATCGGTGCGATAACGAGCAATTGCCGCGCGCATCATCGCCGCCGCTTCAGCGGGATTGCTTTGCGCAGAAACGACGCCGTATTGAAGCCCGATCGACGTGTCCGAAAAAGACTGTCCCTCGAAGCCGGTGTCGAGTAACTTTCCACCTGCTACGAGCGCGTAGAGACTGCTGCGCTGGCTCGAAAGAACGTCGCCGAGGATCTGTCCTGCGGCGTAATTGGGACTCGAATAGCCCGGCATACGGTATCCGAGCAGCACGATCGTGACCGGAAGATCGCTCGTGTCCCGATAGGTTGCCGGCTGGACCGGTTGAAGATGCACTGCCGGTTTCGCGGGAATAGCGGCAGGCGGCAGGTCTCCAAAGAGACGTCGCACGCGCGCGACCGTGCTTGGTCCGTCGACGTCGCCGACGATGATGTAGACGGCGTTGTTCGGATGGTACCAGGCGTGGTAGAAACGGAGGAGCTGCGGGCTGTTGATCTCATGTGCAAAGCCGTAGACCGTGCCGAGACCGTTTTTCGCGTACGGCGTTCCGGTGAGAATCCGATCGGTCATCTTCGTGAAGAGCCGATAGAACGCGTCAGAGTTGTCTTGGGTGACTTCCTGCGTGATTGCAAGCCGCTCTTGGTTCCATTGGCTCTGCGCCATCTCGAGCCCGGTTGCTCGCGAGCGTTCGAGCCGCATCGCGATATCCAAATACTGAACCGGGACGGTGAAATAATACTCGGTGATCGCGTCCTGCGTGTCCGCGTCGAAGTCGCCACCCGTCAGGCTCACGACGTCCATGAACGCTCCGGACGACAAGCTGTTGCTTCCGCGGAACATCATGTGTTCCGTTGCGTGCGCGAGCCCAGGCAGCGTCTGCTCGTCCGAACCGACCTTGTAGTCCATGATCGTCGTGACGACTGGAGCGAGCGAGTCGTGAACGACGACAACCTGCAGACCGTTCGCCAGCGTCGCTCTCGTGACCGAGAAACTCGCTGCATGCAGCGGCCGGATCATAAAGAATGGTAAGAACGCGCAGCAACAGAGGGCGAGACGAACGAGGTAACGGCGCATGCGCCCGCCTTTCTACGACGAAGCGAGGAGCTCCCGGAGCGATGGCATCGCTTCGAGGGCTGCGCGCAAGCCCGCGTGCTCGCGAGAGCGCAGGGCCGGATCGCGTTTCATGATGCTCTCGGCGACCCGCCGCGCTTGCGAATAGATGGCAAAATCTCGCGCGATGTCACCGAACCTGAACTCGCTCTTCCCCGACTGCGCCGTTCCGGCAAACTCGCCGGCACCGCGTAACTCGAGATCGGCCTCGGCAATTGCAAAGCCGTCATTCGTCTGCGTCAAGATCGAGAGGCGATCGCTCTCGTCACGATCGTCGGGATACACGAGAATGCAATACGACTCCGCGGCGCTGCGACCGACGCGCCCACGCAACTGGTGCAACTGCGCGAGCCCGTACCGATGCGCGTCGAGCACGACCATGACGCTCGCGTTGGGCACGTCGACACCCACCTCGACGACGGTCGTCGCGACGAGCACGTGCGCGTCTCCTTTGGAGAAGCGCCGCATTGCCTCGTCTTTCTCTTTCGTCGAGAGGCGCCCGTGGACGAGCGCGAGACGGAGATCCGAAAACACGTCGCGCGTCAGCTCTTCGTAGACTGCGTTCGCGCTTGCGGCGCCACTCTCTCCCTCGTCGATCGTCGGCGCCACGACGAATGCCTGACCGCCTTTAGCGACGATCTGACGGACGAAGTCGTAGACCCGCGCCACGCGCGTTTGCCGCACGGCAAAGGTACGGATATCCGTCCTTCCCGGCGGCAGCTCGTCAATGCGCGACTCGTCAAGGTCGGCGTACTGAGACTGCGCGAGCGTGCGCGGAATCGGCGTCGCCGTCATGTGCAGCGTGTGCGGCGACGCGCCTTTAGCGCGTAGCAGCGCTCGATGTCTCACCCCAAAGCGGTGCTGCTCGTCGATGATGACGAGTCCGAGCCGCTTGAACTCGACATCCTGCGTGAGCAGCGCGTGCGTCCCAACCGCGAGCAAGGCCTCTCCGCTCGCGAGGCGATCGAGCGAGTTCTGTCTCGCGCGAGCACCTTGCGCGCCAAGGACAGGCTCGATCGCGATGCGGAACGGAACGAGCACCGACGTAAGCCGTTCCAGGTGTTGTGCCGCGAGAATCTCGGTTGGTGCCATGAGCGCCGATTGAAACCCATTTCGCGCGGCAAGCACGACCGCAGCTCCCGCGACGAGCGTCTTTCCGCTTCCGACGTCGCCCTGCAGCAGGCGGTTCATCGGAACGTCACGGGACATGTCGCGCCAAATCTCTTCGACGACTCTGCGTTGCGCGCAGGTCAACGCGAATGGCAACTCCCTTTCGAAATCCGCCAAGAGGCCATCGGGCACGCGCAAGACCGCGGCGTCGTGGTGCCGCTCGCGCTCGGCGCGCCGTAAGAGCGCAGCGACCGCCATGACGAGAAACTCTGCGAAGACGAAGCGCTCGCGCGCGAGCCGTGCTTCCTCAGGGTCCGCCGGGGCATGAACGCCGCGATACGCCTCGATTACCGGCGCGAATCCGAACTCCGACGCGAGCGCTAGCGGCAACGCGTCCACCCCCACGAGTTCGAGCAGCCGGTCAAGGTTTTTTCGCACCACGACGGCGATTTTGCGCGACGGCAGAAACTTACTCGCGCGATAGACGGGGACGATCTCGCCGCAATAACGCTCCGTCTCACCAAGGATGCGGTAATGCGAGACGCTGATGATCGGACCGGCAAGCGATCGTTCCGGTCTGCCACGCACGAATATCCGCATCCCTTCGTGAAAGCGTCCGATGACGTATCGATGCCTACCGATCCACTTTGCAACGAACGTGCCGCTCTGGTCGCGCGCGGTTACTTCGACGATCTCGAGTCCTCGAGCGCGCCGTTCGCGTACGGAGACGATGCGCCCGAGCGCGTTTACTTCGCTTTCATTGCTTTCGGCGGTAAGCAGGCCTGCAGCCGGTGTCGGCTCGCGCAGGTCTTCGTAGCGAAATGGAAAGTAATCGAGGAGATCTTTCGCCGTTACGATGCCGAGATCGCGAAAGAGCGGCTCCGATTTCCCGCCGACGCCGGCAAGCTCGCCGATGCCGAGCGGATCGGAAGCGCTAGCGGGCACGCGAGAGCAGGTGCGCGCCGATGCGGTCGAGCGAAATGGAGCGTGTCTCCAAGAGCACGAGGAGGTGAAAGAGCAGATCCGCAGTCTCCCACACGAGCGCGTCGTCGTCGCTGTTCTTCGCAGCAATTACGACCTCGGTGGCTTCTTCGCCGATCTTCTGCGCGACGCGATCGATGCCGGCGGCGTAGAGTTTGCCGACGTACGATTCCGCCGGCGGATTTGCTTTTCGTTCGCGAAGGACGCGTTGCAAGTGCGCGAGCGCCTGCAAGAAGGCGCCGTCTTCGCTTGCGTCGTCCTTCGAAAGCACGGTATCGTGAAAGCACGACGCTTCACCCGTGTGGCACGGCGGGCCGTTCGCCGCGACGCGGTAGAGAACCGCGTCACCGTCGCAGTCAGCAACTACTTCAATAACACGCTGCGTGTTGCCGCTCGTCTCGCCCTTTCTCCAAAGTTGCCCCCGGCTTCGGCTGAAGAGATGCGTCTCGCG
>JASHPC010000087.1 GCA_030038335.1 Vulcanimicrobiota bacterium | reverse complement strand
TGCGCTTTTACGTTCTGCTCGTCGCCTGCGTCGCTGCGCTCGGCGGGTTACTCTTCGGCTACGACACCGGCGTGATTTCCGGTGCGATCCTCTTTATCGGCAAAGACTTCGCGCTGACGACGCAGGCGAAGGAGTTCACGATCAGCGTCGTGCTCGTGGGCTGCATGGTCGGCGCCGTGCTCTCGGGAGCGACTGCCGATCGCTACGGAAGACGCCCAACGCTCCTTACTGCGGGCGGGCTCTTCTTTGTCGGCGCTCTTATTTCGGCGTTTACACTCGGCGAAGGGATGCTGCTTGCAGGCCGGTTCATCGTCGGCGTCGGGATCGGGTTCAGCTCCGTCGTTGCACCGCTCTATATCTCGGAGGTTGCTCCGGCGACCGTGCGCGGTGCGCTCGTCTCCATCTATCAATTTGCGATTACCATCGGAATACTCTTGGCCTACGTCGTCGACTACGCGCTCGCGGCCGGCGCTGCGTGGCGTTGGATGCTCGGCTACGGCGTCGTTCCCGCGATCGTGCTCGTCTCGGGAATGCTCTTCATGCCTGAGAGCCCGCGTTTTCTCTTCAAACTCGGTCGCGAGGCTCGCGCGCGCGACGAGCTGCGCCGTATCTACGCGAATGCTTCAGAAGAACAGGAGGAAGAACGCTCGATCCACGCCTCGCTTGCGGTCAAGGATGCGGGCATCGGCGCCTTTCGCGCGCCCTCGCTACGTTTTGCGCTCTTCGTCGGCATCGTGCTCGCGGTGCTGCAGCAAGTGACCGGCATCAACACCATCATCTATTACGGACCACAGATCTTTCAAATGGCCGGCTTCGGCTCTGCAACGCACTCGATCCTCGCCGAATCGTTGGTAGGAGCCGTCAACTGCGTGCTTACGCTCGTCGCAATCTTCTGGGTGGACCGCATCGGCCGCAAGCCGTTGCTCTATATTGGCCTCGTGGGAATGTTCGTGGCACTTGCCGTTCTCGCGTTTGCGTTTCGCCAGCCGCACCTTCCGGCTTCTCTTGGCACGATCGCGCTCGCGAGCATGATGCTCTACGTCGGCTGCTTTGCATTCAGCCTGGGGCCGATCGTCTGGCTCTTGATCTCGGAGTTCTTCCCGCTTCCCGTGCGCGGCGTCGGTATGTCGATTTCGACGCTTGCGAATTGGGTTGGAAACTTTCTCGTCTCACAGTTCTTCCTGACGATGATCCAGGATCTCGGCCGTTCGCAAACTTTTGCGGTCTACGCCGTGCTCTGTATCGTCACGATTGCGTTCGTCCGCTTCTTCGTTCCCGAGACGAAACGCGAGCTGCTCGAACGCATCCGCGTGTCACCCGCGGCGTAGAACTGCGTTGGCGCGGGACATCTCCGCCTTCAGCTCTGCTTCCAAATAGCGCAGCGCTTCTCGTTGCGCAGCGGTTGGTGCGGCGTCGCCGAAGCCTGCGGAACTCGCGAGGCTGCTTAGCTGCTCGTAGACGTGAATCGGATAGCGCAGAACGTCTTCACCCTCCGTGGCTTGCGGTTGATAGAGCTGCGCGAGCACTGCGTTCGCAGCCGGCGCATGGAGCTTGCGCAACGCATCGATCGTCACGTTCATGCGCGCGAGGTCGCCGTGAATGCGTAAGAGGAACGCGAGCTGTCCGCGCATCGCTGCCGCTGAGGCGTGCGCCATCGGATCCGCCGCCACCCGCACGCTTCCCGTCGCCGTCGTTCCTTCGGCGCTCACGACGATGCGATAGACTCCAGGCACGACGCGAGGCCCTGCAAAGCCGCCACGCCGCCACGGATCGGAGTTCTTCACGGGCTTGAATCCGTCGTAACGGAGGTTCCACACGACGCGATTGACGCCGGCGTGCGGCGTCACGTCGAGCGTGCGCACGCGCTGCGATCCGTCGTAGATCGTGACGCTCGCGCGTTGACCTTTTGCCGGTGCGCTGCGGAGCCAGAAGTCGACGAGTGCGCCGTACTCCGGATCGGCCCCGCGTTGCGTCTCCATCGAGTACGTCTCGCGTCCCGTGCTCCATCGATATGCCGTGCGCGTCGTGAAGAGTGCGAGCTTGCGTGCGTTCTCGTTCGCATACTGTTGTAGCGGATGGAGATCGTCGAGGATGTACGCACCGCGGCCGTGCGTCGCAACGATGAGATCGTCGGACTGCCGTTGCACCATGAGATCGTAGACCGGCGCGGTCGGCACATTCACGCCGAAACGCTGCCAGTGCGCTCCGCCGTTGAAGCTGACGTAAAGCCCGTTGCCCGTTCCGAGATAGAGAAGACCGGGATGGAACGGATCCTCTTGGAGAACGTCCGAGTACGACGCGCCCGAGAGGTCGCCGTTGATGTTCTGCCAGTGCGCTCCGTAATCGTGGGTAACGTAGAGATGCGGCGTGCGATCGCCGAGCAGATGCGTGTCGACGGCAAGGTACGCAGTTGCCGGATCGTGGCGCGACGGATAGAGGCTCGCGACGCGCGCCCATGCGGGCATGCCGGGCACGTGCGACGTGAGATTCATCCAGTGCCGGCCGCCGTCGCGGGTCAGCCAAACGAGGCCGTCGTCGGTTCCGACCCACAGCTCACCGAGCCTCAGCGGTGACTCTGCGACCGTGAAGATCGTGTCGTACGTCTCGACGCTCGTCGAGTCATGCGTAATCGGTCCACCCGTCGGCAGCTGCTTGCTCTTATCGTTACGAGTGAGATCCGGACTGATGATATGCCAGTGCAACCCTTCGTCGTCCGATTTGAAGAGAACGTTTCCGCCGAAGTACACCGCTTTCGGCTCGAGGTCGCTTACCGCAACGGGCGCGGTCCATTGAAAGCGATAGCGAAGATTGCGGGCGGCCCAGCCGATGGTATCGATCGGCCATGGCGAGATGTCGAGCGCTTGATGCGTGCTGCGGTCGTACCGTGAGAGCGCGCCCGTGTATCCACTTCCGTAGATGAGATTCTGATTTGCCGGATCGAAGACGATCCAGCCGCTCTCGCCTCCCGCCGCGCTGAACCAGTCGCCGTTCGTGATGCCGTCGTCTTTCGAGTTGCTCGGACCGCACATGCTGCCCGCGTCCTGCGCCTCGAAGCACACGGTGTACGGTACGCGGTCGTCCGCATCGACGTGATAGAGCTGCGCGACCGGTATCTGCGGGTACGTCCAATGACTGCCGCCATCGAGCGAGATGGCAGTGCCGTCGTCGTTCACTTCGAGCATGCGCTGCGCGTTCTGCGGGTCGATCCACATTTGGTGATTGTCGCCGAGCCAGTCATCGCTTTCAGAACCGGCCGTGACCGAGTGCGTCGTCTTCCCGCCGTCGTTCGAAACGAGAAGGTTCACGGACATGAAGTAGACTCGATTTTCGTTGCTCGGGTCGACGCTCAACTCCGAGAAGTAGTACGGACGCTGCTGCAGCGCATGGTTTCCATTGATGAGCCGCCACGTTGCGCCACTGTCGTCGCTGCGCCAGAGCACGCCTTGCCTTGACTCCACGAGCGCGTAGATGCGCGACGGATTCGACGGCGCGTACGCGAGGCCGATTCTACCGGTGAGACCGCTCGGGAATCCGTGACCGCTGACGCGCGTCCAATGCGCGCCCGCGTCGTGCGAGACGTAGAGTCCGTCGTTCGGACCACCGCTATTGAGAATCCACGGCTTTCGCCACACGGTCCACATGCCGGCAAAGATCGTCGAAGGGTCCGTTGGGTCGATGACGACGCTCGACGCTCCCGTGCGATCGTCGAGCGCGAGCACGTGCTGCCACGTTGCTCCGCCGTCGGTCGTTTTATAGATTCCACGCACGGAGCCGCTGCCGTAGACTGGGCCTATTGCAGCGACGTACACGACGTTCGCGTCGTGCGGGTCGATAGCGATCTGCGCGATATGCGCGCTTCCGACGAGGCCGACGTGGCTCCACGTCGCCCCTGCGTCGTCGGAGCGCCAGATGCCGTTGCCCGTCTCGATGTCGTTGCGAAGGTTCGGCTCGCCCGTTCCAGCGTATACGACGCTCGGGTTCGACGGCGCAACTGCGATAGCGCCGATCGAGCTTACGCGGGGTTCGTTGAAAACGGAAACGAAGCTTGCGCCGCCGTCCGTCGACTTGAAGAGTCCGCCCAGACCGCCTACGTAGTAAACACTCGGATTGCCGGGGACGCCGGCGGCGGCGTCGAGCCTACCCGAGTTAGGACCGATGCTCCGGAAGTGCAAGCTGGCAAATGAGCTTTGCGCGGATTGTGCCGCGGCGGCCGGCAGTGCGAAGGCGGCGAGTGCAGCGCAGAGCGCGAGCA
Organism: Vulcanimicrobiota bacterium; assembly: GCA_030038335.1. GTDB lineage: Bacteria > Vulcanimicrobiota > Vulcanimicrobiia > Vulcanimicrobiales > Vulcanimicrobiaceae > Tyrphobacter. The sequence continues at coordinate 2,939 of JASHPC010000087.1, read as the reverse complement.
GCATCGCTAATAGTTCCACTGTGCGATATTCTGTCCCGCGGGCGCTTCCCTCCGTGCTTCCTGTGCCATCTGCTCCAAAAGCTGCGCCCACGTCATAGGATGCCATCCGTGCCCCTTCATAGGCCTTCCGAACGTGAACGTCGCGTGCGGAGCCGGGTCGGTGGCACTCTCGAGAAAACCTTGCATCTTGTAGACGGCGAGATTGAGGTAGTAACTATCCATGTCGCCGACGACAAAGTGCAGCTTCCCGACGAGATCGGGTCCGATCGTGGACCAGTGCTCTCGCGCGTACGCCGCGAGATCGTAGCCGTGCGCGACGGCGTAGTTCACGACGCTGCGGTCGATCGTTCCCGTGCGCATGTTCCACATCGGAAGCGGGTAGCCGTCGGGCCCGGCGGGATCGAAGATCGCCCACCAGCCGTCGAGTTGATACTCGGAACGGCCGTGTGAGCCCATCACGAGCTCGTAGCGACTCACTTCCTGTTCCGTTCCTAGCACTTGGCCCGCGGGCGTTCGGCTGAACGGACGTACGAAGGAGTGCCATCCGCCGGGCGAGGCGAGCGCAAACGCGTTCGGGTCGTGGTAGAGATCGATCTGCTGAAACGTATGGAAGTCGATTGGGTCGGGATCGAAGACCCATGCATTGCCGAAGAACGTCGGATGCTGCAGTAGGAGCGCGAGCGACTCCCAGCCGCCGGTCGAGCCGCCTTCGGTGAAGCGCGCGTATGGCTCGCGCAGGACGCGATAATGCGTTTCGATATATGGAACCAGCTCGTTCATGATCGCGTCGCCGAACGGTCCGCAGTTTGCCGAGTTTACGGCGTACGAGTCGTCGAAGAACGGACATGGATGCTGCCACGTCACCATGAGAAAGCGCGGAAAGTGCGCTGAGTTCCAGGCTTCGTAGAACTCGTAACCGGTTCCGAGTCCGCTACGCTTTCCTTCGGCGACCGCTGCGGGCGTCTCCGTACTCTTGTCGGTCGTGAACTCCCACGGCACCGGCTGGTAGTAGTGTCCTTGGTTGTAGACGACCGGATAGTGCGAGTTTGGATGCGTTGCGTATCCCTTCGGCAACAGAATCGTCGCACCAAGATAGATCGGCCGTCCCCACCACCGCGTGAGCGTCGGGCTGAGAATTCGGATGTGCTTGATCCACGGCGTGTCGCTTGCGTATCCTTGTCCGCCCAAGAGCGAAATCAAGTCTACGTTCGTGACGACGTGGTCCATCGAGAGATCGAGCGAGATGCCGCGCTTCGGATCGAGATGCACGCGCCGGACCGCACTATAGAGGTTGCCGGGCTCGACGGAAAAGACTTGCGGTCCCCACTGCGGAGGCGCCCAGATCGTGTGGCCGTCGGCTCGATGATAACGCACGTAGACGCTGACGAAGCCCTCGACATAATAATCACCAGCCGGCAAGCTCGCGAGGTTTGCAACGGCATAACCGTCGACGCGAGCTCCGATGACGGCGACTTCGCCAGGGCGAAGCGCATAGACGTCTTTTCCGAAATATGGCGGAGCGGTCTCGGGCGCGAGCACCTGAATGCGCGGATCGGGCGAGTTGGTCTTCGTGACGACGAGAAAGACGCGCCCCGTAATCGGTGCTCGATGCACGGATGCGGGAAAGGAGATGCGTACGGCGATCGGTGGAGGCGCCTGTCCGAGCATCAATGCGCCTCCGGATACTGCGCGACGATGTTTCCTTTCGCGTCGAGGAACTGGAGCTGCGCTTCTCCGTCGGCGGTGACGAACATCTTGATACGTGGCCGGCCGCTTCCGTCGGCAAGCATTACCTGCGACGTGTTCGTCATGTCATATCCGAAGAGAAACCGAGGCTTGGGAACGATGTTGGGATGCGCTGCCACGAACGCCGCAATCTGCGCGCGCGTCTTGAGCGCTTCGATCTCGCTAATGAGCTGCGTGAAGTTGGGCGAGTTGTAGTCCGGTTCGTTCCATCCGACGAGCTCGGCTTCGGTCTTGCCGTTCTCGTTGCCGTCCTGGAGATGGAGCAGCTGATCGGTGTTCACGGTATCGAACGAGACCTCGTTGGCAGACTCGAACGTGCCGTTGGGATAACGCCGCCCAGCCCACGTGAGGCCACCCTGCTCGTCGCCGCGCTGATTGTAGAACAGAATCCCGTTCGAGTCGTTGCCGCCGCTGCGCTTGAAGACTTTTCCGTTTATGATCGGCGGCGGAAAGTCGTCGTGATCCGTTATGACCATCGCCATCTTCCCTTCGCGGTCGATGACGTTGATGCGATGAACGGTAATCGTGTCGAACGTCGCGTTCCGCGCTTCACGGACGGCGCCGAGCAGAACGAATCCGGCAAAGAGCGTCATGCCGACGGCATAGTAACGCAGAAGACGGATTTCACGGCGAATCGAGCGAGTTTGCATGTTGTCCCCTTGTCGTTGGTGGTGGTGCGTCGCCTACGGCGCGAGATACTGCACCATCCAGTTGACCCACGCGCGATCGATCTCACGATTGCGCACAGGATCGGAAGGATGGTGACCGTAGGCCGGTATGGCGGTGAACTGCACGGTCTTTCCGAGGTCACGAAGTGCCGTGTAGAACTCGTACGCTTCCGGCGTCGGCACGCGAGGATCGGTCGTGTCGCTCAAGATGAGCGTCGCCGCGCGTGCGTTCTGCACATACGAGATCGGCGATGCGTTCCGATAGAGCTCGAGCCCGCCTGGCGTGGCCCAAGGCGTCTTGCCGCCGAAGAGCATCGGCATGAGCAAGTTGATTTGGCTGATGCTGTATTGCAGTACGGCGTCATCGACGGCCGCACCGCTTACCGCAGCCTTCCAGAGATCGTAGTGCGTGATGAGCCACGACGTCGTCCATCCGCCCGCGGACCAACCGGAGACGCCGATGCGCGAGGCGTCGACGGCGCCGGTCGCTTCGAGTGCCTGCACGGCGGCAACGCAGTCGCGCCC
>JASHPC010000086.1 GCA_030038335.1 Vulcanimicrobiota bacterium | reverse complement strand
GCAGGAAGTCACGCTCTGCGGCCGGTCCTGCGAGAACGACGAGCTGGGACGAGCGATGCTGCCCGCGACGCTGCGTGAAGGCGATCTCGTTGCAATGACCGTCACCGGCGCATACACGTACAGCATGGCGAGCAACTACAACCGCTTCACGCGTCCGGCAGTCATCGGCGTTTACAATGGCCAGACGCAGGTGCTCGCGCATCGTGAGAAGATCGACGACGTCCTGAGAAACGATGCACCGTCGCGTCGCTGCGTGACTCGCTCGCGTCCTTCGGAATGAAAGCACAGACGAATCGTCCAAGTACGCTTCGTGACTGAGAGAGCAACGTTCGCGGCCGGCTGCTTCTGGGGCACGGAACAAGCGTTCCGGCACGTTCCCGGGGTCGTCGACGTCCTTGTCGGATACACCGGCGGCACGGCCGATAACCCAACGTACGAGCAAGTTTGCGGACACACGACGGGACACGCGGAGGCAGCGGAGATTACGTTCGACCCCGCACGCGTTTCGTACGGCGCGCTGCTCGACGTCTTCTGGAAAATCCACGATCCGACGCAAGTAAACCGTCAAGGTCCCGACATCGGCACGCAATATAGATCGGCGATCTTCTTTAACTCACCCCAACAGGAGGCGGAGGCGCGCGCCTCCCTCGCGCGGGAACAGGTAAAGCTCGGGAAACCGATAGCGACGCAAATCGCTTCAGCTGAACGATTTTGGCCGGCCGAAGCGTACCATCAGCGGTATTTCGAGCGTCACAACGTAACCTGCCACGTCGAACGTTAGCCACCCGAGCCGGCGAGCGTCTTAGTTGTCGGCGACTTCGGCGGCGTCGCCGATCTGCAGCTGGTTCATCATGCGCAGATACCAGCCGTCTTCCGCGCAGTACCACGGCCACGGAAAGTCCTTGAGCGCGTAATCCGCAACCGCGTTCTGCACGTACGTCTGCGCAGCACTCGTGTCGTTCATGAGCACGGCCGTGTCGGCGATGTTGGCCCAAGGAAATCCATCAGGAGTCTGCAGCGTCTCCCATTGCGATGCATACGTCGCGTTGAAGCTCGTCCACACCGATTGCGCCTGTGTCGAAGACGGCGAGATGACGCCGTCAAGAATCGGAAATATCTGCGCGGTCGCATCAGGATACCAAACGCTCCATGTCGATGCGTCAACGGTTCCGCCGGGCTCACCCTTCGCGTAAGCGTACGTCCCGCTGCTCGCGTTCCAGAGCGTCGCGATTCCCGCTGACACTCGCCCCGCAGCACTCTGATAGACGGTTGCATCCGCCGTATTACGCGAAGTCGCCGTTTCCAGATAGGCGAGGTCCGTCAGCCCACGGTAGACTTCGCTATTGTCCATGAGATAGGCCATCGAGTAGCTGGGCATCGCGATCGTCAAGCCGTCAGACTGCTGCAGCTTGAGAACCGTGTTCGCAAGATTTTCGAGCGTCGGCATGATGGAGACGACGTATTTTCGCGACGCCGAATCGCCGGTGTCGTAGAGTTCGCGTGCGAGCGTAAGGAAGGTAGCGTTATACGAATCGACGGAGTCGGCAGAGTCCTTAGGAGTTTCGGTCGTGCCGCTCACCGTGTAGTCGTAGATCGTATTGCCCAAGTTCCAGACGTCGGTCGTATTGATATGAGCGACGAACCACTGCATCCACGCGCGGACGTGGTCGAGTTGTCCCGGAATCTTCGTGAGGCCGGTCGCAGCGAGATTTGCGAAGTACGGCTCGATCTCGCTGCTCGAGTAGAGAATTGCGCCGTCTGAGAGCTGCTCGCCGTCGAGCCAGCTCGCCGAGACGTTCATGTCGCTCTCGTACTGTCCAACGACGACCGAGTGCGACGCGTTCGAGGGAACGCCCGGGATGACGCTGCTGCCGGTGCCCCCGCTGCCTCCGCATCCCGAGACGAGCGCGCTCAATGCAAACAGCGCAGCGAGCGCTGCGGCACTGCGCGTCTTGCGGTGTAATGATGTCCCCCGATACATGCGGCGTCCTTGCCTCTCCGCATATATCGGACGCGCCGCGCGGCGCGCACGGCGTCTTTACGAGAAGTAAACGATCCGTTAACGCGCTCTTAGCGCGCGCTAATCCCGACGGTGAGCCCGCGCCCGCTCGCGATCTGTGTTCCGGTGGCGAAGTGCGTGTAGTCGCTCAGGTATCCGCCAACGATCACGCCGAAATGCGGGGAAACCCACTGCTGGTACGTCAGCGTCGCGACGTACCCGTTCGTATTCAGGAAGGCCGCTGGAATGCCGGGCGTGATCACTTCGTAGTACTGTGGGCCGGCAATCAGGCTGCCGATGATCTTCTGCGACGGGCTTGGGTCGACTTCGATCGAGGCAAAGGTGCTCGGACGCGTCGGGCTATTCGTATTCGTAACGGCGTACTCACGAACTTGCGCGATGACATTTGACCAGTAGTATGCGGCCCCGACGCCGAGGTCGTTAGAGTGCAGGCCGTTGACGTAGTTGAGATTGTCCGCGGCCGCCGAGAAAACGAGTCTCTTATCGGCACCTGCTTTGTAGTCACCCTCGAAGTGGAAGTTCGAGAGCGCAAACGGCGTGCCCGTGCCGAAGCCAACCGCACCGTTGACGTACCAGCGATCGGAGAGGTCCCGGGTGTACGAAACGTCGCCGTAGGTTCCCGAGGTCGGATAGAGCCGGTCGTGGTCTGACCGATGGGAAAGATCGACAACCCACGACTGGTCGGACTCGGAATCGATATAGCGAAGGTCGTCGATGTCCCACGGACCATAGATGTTGCCCGGACTGCTGAGTCCGATGAACGTGTGCGTAAGATCGACTTCCTGTCCAGCCAATGCGACCGTGCCGTTCACGGCAACGAACGCCAGAAGCGCGACTATGATACGTTTCACGGCGGTTCTCCTCAACCTAACCTCGATTCCAAATAGAGCCGCTATGCGAGAAGTGCTGCAGCGGCCGGATATGTCGCGTCACTTCTCCCTTCGCGACGCTTTCTTTGCCGGAGTACGAGCCCGGCAGTTTGTAGCAGTAGACGTTTCCTGAAGCATCGATGAGGTACAAGCCGCTCGGGACGACTGCCGGAGACGCGTAGAAGTAGTCCGCGGTCGCGGGCGACTCCCACAGAACTTGCCCTGTCGATGATGCGAAGGCATACACGTGCAAGTCGATCGGCGCGAAGGCGACTCCTGGGACGAATGCGGCATACCCGTAAACGCCGCTGTCTTGTGACTGCACCGACCAGAGCTTCGTGCCACTCGACGGCGAGAAGGCTTCGAGCTGCGCGGTCGTCGGATTCGTCGTAATAGTGCCGCTCGCCGCGACGATCGCGGTGCCGTCCGTCGTTGGGCCGCCGTAGCCGCCTTGCCCGTTTGGCGCCGCGAGTGTCGCGGTCCATTCGGATTGCGACGTCGAAAGATCGTAGGCATAGAGCACGGCGTTCTTGCCGTTGAAATACAGATTGTTCTCCCAGAGCAGTTGGTTCGACCCGACGTCGCTGTTCAACGTGAAAGGATTAAGGGCGGGAATATCGAGTTCCGGCGTTAGCGTTGCCGGAGAAAGCTCGAGGACAGAGTCTTCATAATCCAAGACTCCGGCGCCGGTCTCTTGGGCGCTATCCGGGCCGCTGCACGTATTTCCGGTGCCTGCAAAGATGTACGTTCCATTCGTGCTCATCCCGGACCAGACGCTGCCGCCGTCGTTCGGCGCGTTTGTCGCATGGAAGATCGCCGATTCCTGGGCACCGGTCGACTCGTTGAAGGCGACCATCCCGCCCTGAACGCAGCCCGAGGCCATATCGCCACCTGCGACGCCTTCGTAGACGATGCCGTTCAGGACGAGCGGTTCACCGCGGAAGACGCCTGCGCTCAGCGGTGTCGTGTACCAGACCACTTGTCCGTTCGAGGCGTTGAGCGCGACGAGCTGCCCGCCTTTTTGGTAGCCGTCGCTCGGCGTGCATGTGTCGACGTCATCGTTGTCGTCGTACGTGCACGTGCCGGTCTGATAGCCGTAGACGGGCACGATGAGCATATTTCCGTCGAGCGTCGGCGTTCCGCGGACGCATCCGGGCGTGCTTATGCTCGTGAAGACGCACTGCTGACCGCCGAGCGTCGTCACGTTCACGGGCCCCCACTTGATCGATCCATCTGCCGAGTTGAGCGCGTACACGTTACCACACATCGAAACGACGTACGCAACGCCCTCGACGACGATAGGGCTTGCGTATGCCTCCGCGACCGTGCCGTTCTGTCCGCAGGAGGGATCGATCGGCTGCGTCCACGCGAGCGACAGGTTTGCCACCGTCGACGCCGTGATGCCAGTCGTCTGCGTCTCGAGTCCCGTTCGCTGTTGATCGTGCGCATAGGTCGACCAGTCGTCCACGGGCGACGCCGGAGGGGCAGTCGTCGGCGGCCCTATACCAGCGCCACTCGATCCTCCGCCGCCGCCACCGCACGACGCCAAGACGAGAGCGAGCGACACCGCCGCCCACTTCGCCACTACTACCCGGCAGCGACGCTGTGGTAGCGTGCTTTGACCGGGTCGTTGATGATCGCTCCCCACACGAGCGCGCCGTTGCCGAGCACGACGCGTGAACCGCCGTAGATCGACTTATACGCGTCTTTCGTTCCGATGTTTGCATTCGATCCGAGCGTCACCATCTCTTCGGAGAAAACGTGCCCGAGCACGACGGTGCGGTCGCCGATGACGACCTCCTTGCGCGCAACGACGTTTCCTTCGATGCGGCAGTCCGCTCCGACAGAGACCGACCCGTGAGTTTTCAGCGAGCCGAGGATCGTGCAGCGCTCGCCGATCCAGAGGTCCTCGACACAGACGACGTCTTCGCGCACGGTGCTGTCGCTCGGAATGACGTGAGCCCGGCGCGGCACGGCGCGCACCGCATCCGCGCGCTCGGAGGTCGTGGCGCGGATCGGCATACCGAAAGCGCGCGCGAAGCGCACGTCGCCGTGGAGCGCGAGCGTACCGGTCGCGGTGAGCGAGGCTCCTGCACTTGACTCGCCTCCGACGACGAGATCGCCGTCCGCGTGCGCCCAGCGGCCTATCGTGCAACGAGATCCGATATGCAACGACTTCGCACTCATAAGCGAGCGCGCGTGAACGTCGTTCCCGACGAAAAGCTCGCCTTCCGCAACGACGTCACTGAGGCGGGCGCCATCATTGACGCGCACTTGGCCGCTTGCGACGATCACGTCGCGCTGCTGCGATCCCGACGCGACGACGAAGTCTTTCTCGAGGCGCGCGTACTCTGATTTCCTGCGTAGGAACGGGACGCGGCCACCTGAGCCGAGAGCGAGCGCCGCCTCTTCGATGCGACGCCGGAACGACTCCGCAAAATACGAAGGAGTTCGCGCGTACCGGCGATCGAGGGCGAGCTCACCGGCGTCCGACGGATGCAAAATCTCCAGAAGTCCGGGCAGCAGCGGCAGCCCGAAGATCAAGAGAAATATGACGATACTACCAAAGAGAAGCACGATCCTGAGCCATTCGCGCGGTCTTCGCCCAGCGTGGAGCGCCCGCGCGGAGACGAGCGAAGACCGCGTCGAGAGTACCGCGAGTCACCGCCCATGAGTTGAATATGAAGAGCCAGAACAGGTATGGTAGGAGCAAGAGTCGTCTGCCGGTGCCATCGAGCAGCTCGGCAGCGCCGATTTCGTAGATTGGTGCAAAGTTTCCGAAAGCACTATATCCGACGACGATCAACATGAAGATTGCGCCCGGAATGATCGCCATCGCCCCGAGCCAGAAAAGAAGCATGTTCACGACAAAGCCGCTGATGAGCAGCGGCGGTATCAAATAAATCGCGAGGGTCATCGCCCCATCCACGCGCTGCATGAACGAGAGATGCCGCGCGAAGAGCATTCTAAAAAAGTTGCGCTGACACGCGCGATTGTGCCCCGCGGACCAACGGCGCAGTTGGTTGAACCGCGCTGTCCACGTCGACGGAACGTCTTCGTAACACTCCGCGCGATTCGCATACGCGACGCGGTACCCGGCAATGAAGAGCCGCGCAGTGAGATCGGTGTCCTCTGCGAGCGTGTCGATGAAGAATCCGCCGAGCTGCTTTACAAGATCGCGGCGGAAGCCGCCCACCGTTCCGCCGTACTGCGGAAAGAGATCGAGATTGTAGCGCGCCTGTTGGTCGACTTGATAGCCGCCCGTGCGCTCGAGCGCGAGCAGACGCGTCAGGATGTTGAGTGGCGTGTTGCGCGGCACGACGCGCCCCATCACGGCGCCAACTTCAGCGTCGGCGAATCCGCCGACGAGCTCGCGCACGAGCCCTCTTCCCGGAAGATAATCGGCATCAAAGACGATGACGATCGGATTCTGCGCGACCGCGAGCCCCGCATTGAGCGCGGCTGGTTTCCCGCGCAGGCCGTCCTTCAGGTAGAGCGGACGCACGTTCGTGTGCGTCTTTGCGTACGCCTCGAGGATCGTCTTCGTCCCGTCACACGAGTGATCGTCGATGGGAATGATCTCCAGCAAATCGGACGGGTAGTCGCTGGCCAGGAGGCTCTCGAGCACGTCGCGCGCGACCATTTCCTCGTCGTGCATCGGCACCATGATCGTTACGGGTTGAAGCTTGCCGTCGTAGAGATCTTGGAATCCCGGGCGCTGCCGCCCGACCATGCGGCTTACGGAGAACACCCAGTGACGCAACGCATAGACGAACATCACCAGGATGACGATGATGATCCAGACGTGGAGAACGTCTACAACCAGCGCCATGCTTCGGGAGTCCGTTTCAGGCGCGACGACAACCGCGTCAGCATGATGCCGAAGATGCCGACGACCGGAATGATGTCGAGGAGCGGTCCGTAGAGCAAGTAGAGATCCGACATCAGAATCGGACCAGTCCGCGTGAGGATCGCTGGAAAGACAGCGTAGCGCACCGCCTCGAGCAGCACGACGTACGCCGATGCCGCGACAATCAGCGTGAACGACTCCCATGCCTTGAACGGAAAGAGCACGGCAACGAATCCGATAAAGACGGGCATGACGAACCACGCGACGATCATCGTGTCCAAGAGCAGCTTGGAGAATGCGTCAGCTGAGTATCCGAGATGTCCGACGACGAGCAAGAACACAGCTTCGAGACCGATGATCCACGCGTTGACGTTGATGAAGTATTGCAAGGGCTTTGTCAAGCCGCGCAAAGCGGTGACGACCGAAATGACGAGAGCGCATACGGCGATCCACGTAAAGAGTTCCGGAACGGAGTGTGTGCGCATCCCGAAGAGCATTGCGCCGACGTTCCGGCCGAGGAATGAGTGCGGGATCACGCTCGTGCCGGCGACGACGCGACCGACAATCGTCGTGTCGTTCTGAACGATAAACCGCGCCACGACACTCCAGTAGAACGCAAGCGCCACTTCTATCGCGGCTACGGCAATAACCGAAGCAACGATGCCTGATACCGGCATCCTCGCCGTTCGGTAGGCACGATGCGGAACGATCGGGCGTGCGTCAATCTCTTGGGGAAGCCGCGTCGAAACCTCCCGCTGCAATGAGGTCACCGTTGCCTTCATAGCCGTATCGATTATCGTTCGAGAGACGGCCTTTTAACTTGAGGCAAAAGGCCCCACGTGCAGCCTAGGACCTTTTGCCTAGGCCGACATCCAGCAATTGTTCTCTGTTGCGCGCCGGCCGGGGGCGGTAGTCTCAGGTTGTGACTGTCTGTCGCCGACTGGTCATTGCTGGCGCGGTCGCTCTTATGGCATTCGCTGCCCCGAGAGTCGCTTTCGCGCACAGCAAACACACGCAGGCCGGCGGCCCCGAACAATCGACGATCTCCGGCAGCGCCTTCCAGGGCGCTTCGGGTTCGATCAAGGTGAACGAGGCGGCCGGCAACGGAAACGCTCAGGCAAACATCACGGTGCTTTCCAGCGGAAACATCGTGGTCGGCCTGTCGCAGAAAGTATCGGGCCTCGAGCACGATACAGGGAACGCCACCATCGGAGATACTGCCTTCGCCGGCGCATCCGGAGCGATTCAGCTCAATCAAGTCGCTGGCTCGGGTAATACGCAGGGTAACGTCATCGTCTTGCAGTTGGACGGTCATGCGACGCTGCTCACCGACGCGGCGCTCTCGAACGCGGTCGCATCACCGGAGAGGCCCGAAACCGATTCGCATTCGTCGGGAGGAAACTCTACGAGTATCTCATCGCATGCGTTCTCGGGTGCGAGCGGCGTGGTGCAGATCAACCAGACCGCCGGGACCTCCAATCGAACGACAAACAGTTTCCAACTCCAACTGCAACCCGGACCCGGAACTTAGGCGGGCCCGGAACACCACTTCTATATAGAAGGGAAGACACTTCATGACATCACTTGCTAAGAGTCTTTCGGCTGCAGCAGCAGTCGCCATGGCTCTCAGTATGGCCGCGCCCGCCTTCGCGCAACCGTCCGTGACGGGAGCGGTACAGAACAACGGCGGCCAGACGTTCACGAGCGACGGGCATCAATCGGCTGCAATCTCCGATTATGCCTTCGCAACGGCGTCGGGCAACATCGGCGCGAACGTCGCGGCCGGCAACGCAAACCAGCAGAGCAACGCAGCTTTCGTCGGCACGAACGGCGAAGGCAGCTTCGTCGTATCCGGCGCCGCTCAGAGCAACGGCGGAAACTGGGTTTACGATGACACGAAGAACGACGCATCAATCGGCGGACACGCTTTCGAAAGCACCTCCGGTAACGTCGGCGTGAACGTCGCTGCGGGCAACGGCAACCAGCAGTCTAACGCGATGTACATCAACACCGCGAGCACCGAGAACATCGCGGTCGGACTCACGCTGCAAGGCAGCGGCTGGAACTTCGTGGTCCACGACGGACATCAGACTGCCGGAATCGGTACTGACGCATTCAACACCGTCGGTGGCAACATCGGCGCGAACGTCGCGTCAGGCAACCTCAACCAGCAGTCGAACTCGGCCGTCATCCTCACCGACACGAACCTCGCCGACGCCGGTGCCGGCGCGGCGCAGTCGACGGGCGGAAGCCTCTACTGCCGCGACGGGCACAACTCGGCAACGATCGGCCAGAACGCGTTCCAGGCCGTGACCGGCAACGTCGGCGCGAACGTCGCGTCGGGCAATGCCAACCAGCAGTCAAACGCGCTGGTGATCAACAACAACGACTATACGCCGTAAGGCAGATAGCTCTACGCGTGTGAACGGGTGGCGAGGGCTTCGGCCCTCCCACCTTTCACCACGAGAGATTTCCTCAAAATCATGACGATGCGCATAGTCTTTTCGATCGCCGGACTCATTACCGCGCTCGTTCTTGCAACGGGGCGCGGCGAGGCGCAGTTTGCCGGCTATCTTCCTGGCGCCGGGATGGTCCGCATCCCAATCGTCAGCATGCGCGGCGAGCAGTTTCTCGGGATCGTCCGCCAGCACACAGACTATAGTTGCGGGGCCGCCTCCGTCGCGACCATCCTCAAATACGGATACGACATTCAGAACGCAACCGAGGACAGCGTTATCGACGGCATGCTCAAGGTTAGCGATCCGACGGTTGTGCGGCAGCGTGGCTTTTCATTGCTGGACATCAGGAACTACGTCGACGCGCTCGGCCTTAGCGGTGCCGGATTCAAGATTCCCTATACAGCTCTGCTGCGCATCAGAGTCCCGACGGTCATCCTCCTCAACGAAGACGGCTATCAGCATTTCGTCGTCTTCCGCAAGGCGACGCCAGAGTACACCTGGGTCGCCGACCCCATTCGGGGAAATCAGCGTTTCCGGTCAGACGTCTTCGAGGGCATGTGGAACGGTATCATTTTCGTGATAGCTCCCGGCCCGAATCACGCAATCGTCTACGACACGTCAAACGTACTTGCAAGCGTTCCGGCACCTGTTAGCATGGAGCAGATGGCGAATGGCCTTCCGCCGATCGCTTATGCACTGAACTCAGTGCTGCTCCAAACTATCTATATACCGGGGATTGACAGGCTTTAAGTTATGCGTAAGAGTTTACTCGCCGCCTGCGCGTCTTTCTCGCTACTCGCGCTAGCGACGGCACCGGTACTTGCAGACACGACGCCGGCTCAAAGCGGAGGCGATCCATTTGCCGTCTTCGACGCGATGCAGAGCGTTGGCGACGCGACCCTCGCGACGATGCGCGGCAAGTACGTTCCACCAGCCCAAAACCACGTCGCGCTTCCACCCGTGGAAAGCATTGCCGGACGCATCCCTCAATCGTCTTTGACGGCAAGCGGCGTCCAGACCGCCTCGGCCTCGGATCCCCTCGCCGGATTGAGCGGCTCGGGACCCGTCGTGTATTTCGGCGTCGCGATGCAGACGAGCTGGAGTGCGGGCGGCCAAACCGCGTCCGCGACGGAAAACATCGGCGTGAACGCGCAGACCGAGAGTATCACGATCACCTCTACGGAGAGCGGATCGCTTCCAAAGCTTTCGTCGGGTGGCAATAGTAACGACGGATCGGTTCAAACGGGCAACGTCGACGGCGTAACACAGGTCATTCAAGTCTCCGGAAACGGCAACACCGCATCGAATCAGGCGACGCTGACAGTCACCACGACGTCGCAGGAGGCGGGAGCCTCCACGTCGTTCGTGCCGACGGTCACGACCTGCTCCAACGGCTGCACGACGACGATCGGCTACAGCGGCATCACGATCGACGTAAAGGGCGTCGGCGAGGCCAGCCAGCAGATCGGCCCTAACGGCATTTCGCAGAGCGTTCAGATTACCGGTAACGGCAACACAGTCGTCAATGCGATACAGATGAGCGCGCAACTCGGTCAATCTCTAAGCAAGTACAGCGGAATGAACCTTTTGCCGATATTGCAATCGATGACCGGACTTCTTCCATGAAGCGTGCGCGCACGTTCCTCGCCGGAGCGACGGCCTTCGCCGTTTTTCTGGCCTCCGTTCCCGTTGCCGTTCAGGCCGCAACGACGAGCCAATCCGCGCAGATTCGCGCGCTCAAGGCGAAGCTCGCCGCACTGCAGCGCCGCTACGACGCGCAGGAGAGGCGCATCGACCGTCTCGAGCATGAGTTCGATCAAGCGTTCGGAGGTCAACAGCATCACGCAGCGCCGCACGTCGTAGTTCGATCGAGAGTGATCTTCGCGCATCCGCATACCGCCGTCGCGGCAAGCCCGTTACCGACGACGGCTCCCGTGGCGGCAGCTCCGCCAGCACCGGCAGCAGCGCCCTCTTCTCAACCTGCCTCGGGACAACTCGGGGGAGCCGCGCCGAAAACCGAGAGCCAGAAAGCAGTCTATCAACAGCAGAACGCGCTCTTTGTGCATGGGCTGACGCTCACGCCCGCGCTGCAATACTCCTACACTGACAACCGGCTCTTCACGCTCAATGGCTTTCTCGCGCTCGGCGCGATCTTCTTGGGAAACATCGACGTTACGCGCCAGGAGAATACGATCGCCGAACCGAGCATCACGGCCGACTACAGCTACGCCCCGAATCAGGAGGTCGAGGTAACGGTCCCCTGGGTATGGCGCGCCTCGACGTACGATGCGCAGGGAGCGCAGAACTCGACAGCGCTCGTCAGTCAGAACTTAATCACCAAAGGTGCGTTTGGCGACATGAGCGCTGCGTACTACTATCAGCTTCCGCAGTCGACGCCAGGCGGACCGATCGTCGTGCTCAACACGCGCCTTTCGATCCCGACCGGAGTGCCCCCGTACGGCATCAAGATCATTCAGACGAAGCAGAACGGCGGTAATCTCTCGTATCCGAGCAGCTTGCCAACGGGCACTGGTCTCTACACCATCTCGGCTGGAGCCACGATCATTCAGCAGACCGATCCAGCGATTCTTTTCGGCGGATTGAACCTCTACCATAACTTCACCGGACATTTCGGCGATATCAGCACGTCGCCGATCTCCGTCCAGCCAGGAAGCATCACCGGCGGAGACGCCGCGCTCATCACGTTAGGAACGGCATTTTCTCTCAACGACAAGGTCAGCACGTCGTTTTCCTTGCAGGACACGCTCGTCACGTCGACGCGAGAGCGTCCCGCTGGCGGAGACTGGACGAACGTCATCGGAAGCAGCTTGAACGCCGCGGTCTTCAATATCGGGACGACGTACTCGACGAGCCCGACGACCTACTGGCAGGCCATTGTCGGAATCGGCATGACGCAGGACGCTCCAAACTTCACGCTCACCCTACGGTTCCCGGAGAGCCACTAGAAACGCGAGATCCGGTCCTGCTTTCTTACGCGAGGCCTTGGCGGATCGCGTAGATCGCTACTTGCGTCCGTGCCGTGCAGTTCAGCTTGCTGAAGATGTTGGAGACGTGATTCTTCACGGTTTTGTCGGCGAGCATGAGCGCTTGCGAAATCTCTTTGTTGGAGAGCCCCTGCGCGATGAGGCGCACGATTTCGATCTCTCGAGGTGAGAGCGCCTCGACGTCGAGCCACGTGCGATCGATGCGACGGCGGAGCAAGACGTTCGAAATGCGCGGATCGACGTAGATACCTTCTCGCACAATGGCATTGAGGGCCACGAAGAGGTCGTTCGGAGCAACGTCCTTTACGATGTATCCGTCAGCTCCGGCGGAGAGCGAGCGCATGGCGCGTTCCGCGTGCACGTGCATCGAGAAGACGCAGAGCTTCGCTCGAACGCGGCCGTCGCTCTTTAGAGAACGTATCGTCGCAGCGAGTTCCGCCGAGTCGCCGTCGCCGTCGATGAGCACGAGGTCGGCGTTCGATCGCGCGATCGCTTCCGCGTCGGCTGCTTGCGCCTCGCCGACAACGTCGAGATTCACCTCGCCGCGAAAGAACTGAGTGAGCGCTTTCGCGATGACGATATGTGGCTCGACGAGATAGAGGCGATGAACCCGCGCTCTTTCTACAACGCCGAACGTACCCGTGGTTATGACCCTTTCCCCGGTAGATATCCCTGGGACTTAAGCCTACGCGGCCAGGTCCCTGAGATTTTGTTATAAGGACCGGGGCCTACGCACAACAACCCCCGCTAGGGGGGTAGGGGGCCGAACGGCCATTCAAAAGGCGAAGGTTCGTCCTTTAATCAGACTCTTTTGCGGCCAGTTCGTGCCATATTTCAGGCAGGGAGCACTATTATGGAGCCGACGATCGGACTCGAACCGATGACCTGCGGTTTACGAAACCGCTGCTCTACCAACTGAGCTACGTCGGCATGGTAAAGGTCTAGAACAAACTGTGGCGTTAGGGCGTTTGGTCGTGGAACGTTCCGCGCTTTGCTTCGCGGTCCAGCTCCAAATCCTCCAAATAGTAGTACACGATTTTTCTATCCTTAAAGCCGACTTTCGCCAAAGAGCGACCGTTTATCTCAACGACCTCGTGAATGCTTCCTTCGCATCCAGCGTACTCGTAGTTGACTGCGGCATAGTCTCGCTCGCCTTGCTTCGGACGCGGAATGGCCTTCACTCCTCGCAATGGGGTTTGGTGACGGTGCGGCATAGGAATTGGTTCGGCGCGTCGAATCTCTTGTCATGGAGCAGGCCCGCCGGCTTCTCTCCGCAGCCCTCGTGGCCGGAGCGATGGTATGGTGCGCCGCCGCCGCAAGGGCCGACGACGGTATCAGCATTGCGGTTCCCAACGCCGGGCTCACGACGATCTCGGATCCGAACGACGCTCTTCGTTACGCGCGCGGACGTATCGTAGCACACGATCTGCAAGGCGCCGTTTACGAGCTCGAGCGCTATCTCCTCAATCATCCAGAAGAGGCCTCCGTCGAGCAGTTTCTCGGCGATCTCTACATGAGCAACGGCGATCTTCCGGACGCAGAAGCGACGTACAAGGATCTTCTCGACAACTATCCGCTAAACCCAGAGTTGCACAATCGCCTCGGTCGGCTCTACATCATCGAGAAGCGCACCGACGACGCGATCGACCAGTTCCAGGAGAGCTTACCGGACGTCGAGTCGATTTACTATCTCGTGATGCTGCACGAGGAGAAAGGCGATCTTCCCGCATTCGAGCAGCAGTTGCGCAGATACGCTGCAGGGCATCCGAAGGACTTCGACGCGCAGATGGATGCCGCGCAACTCTTCGGCGCCATGTACCTCTCCCGCGACGCGGCGATCGAGTTCCAGCGCGCGTTACTGCTCGATCCGAACTCTCTCGAGGCGCTCGAAGGCCTCGGCATGACGCAGACTGCCGAGAACGCCGACGCAGCTGCGGCTGCGACGCTTTCACGTTGTATTGCAATCGACGCATCGAACTACGGCTGCCTCTATGCGATGGGAACGCTCGACGTTCAGGACCGCAAGTACGACGAAGCCTCGTCGTATCTCGAACGCGCCTACCAGATTGCGCCGGAGTCGCCGGAGGCGATCGTTGGCCTCGCGAGGCTCGCGGACGCGCGCGGCGATTGGCAGGATGCGATCGCGTGGTACAATCGCGCGCTCTACGTGTGGCCGTACTCCGGCGACGCGTACTTCGGCATTGCCTTCGACGACGAGGAGCACGGGCTCATCGACAATGCGGAAGCCGTGTCGATCAAAGGCATCGCCGTCGCGCCTGACGATGGCCGGCTTCACTACATTCTCGGATATCTCTATCGTACGCAAGGCCGCCGCGACCTCGCGCTCGCGCAGTTCGAGGACGCCGAGAGGACGCTCGATCCGTCTTTGGCGCTTTACGCGAAAGAGAACGTCGAATCGCTGAAGTCTCCCTAAACGGCGCGCAGGGCGTCGGACCGTATGCCGGAAACCACCGCGCATGCTGCTCGCATATCGAGGAAAAACGCCGAAAATCCATCCTACCGCATTCGTCGCTTCTACCGCGACGATCGTCGGCGACGTGGAGATCGGCGAAGAGTCGAGCATTTGGTTCGGCGCGGTCATTCGCGGCGATAACGGACCGATTCGCATCGGCGCACGCACGTCCGTCCAAGATAACGCGGTCGTGCACGTGAGTGCGGGCTGCAGCACGATCGTCGGCAACGACGTGACGATCGGCCACGCCGCCGTTATGGAAGATTGCTCGATCGCCGATCGCGTGCTCGTCGGGAGCAATGCCGTGATTCTCAACGGCGCGACCATCGGAGAAGGCACGCTCGTGGCTGCGGGAAGCGTCGTGGCGGCGAAGGCGGAGATTCCCGCGCGCGTCGTCGCGGCGGGATCGCCTGCGACGGTCAAAAAGCCTCTCGAAGGAGATGCCGCACGGTGGATTGAGGTCGGCGCGGCAAACTACGTGGCGCTCTCGCGATCGTATCGAGAGGAAGCCTAATGTTCGTCGGCGAGGAGCTAGCGCGCTTCATTCAAAGCGAGGGACATCGCGTTGAGATGGTCGCCGACGAAAGCGGCGACCGCGCGGAGCTGATCTTTCGTACCCGCGGCTATATCTTTTCGGTAAACGTTCACGGTGAGAACCCGCCGCATTTCGACGTGGCGACCGCGTACGAGATCCCACCGTGGGCACGTGAACGCGCGCAAAATGCGACGGCGCTGCAAGACGTTGCCAACGACGTCGGCGGCGTCCGCTTCGCGCTCGCTGCGAACGGCAAAACCTTTGTCGTTACGCTCGACTGCGGCAGCCGGCCACTTCAGGCGTTTCAGAGCGACTTTTGGTCGAGCGTC
>JASHPC010000085.1 GCA_030038335.1 Vulcanimicrobiota bacterium | reverse complement strand
TATCCGGCAGTGCTTCGAGCGCTCGCGTCTGGTGGCAAGACGCTCGCGATCTATCCGCTGCGCGCGCTCGCGAACGACCAGTACGACGCGCTGCAGCGACGTCTGGAGCAGTTCGGGTTGCGAATTCTACGCGCCAATGGGTCGATCGACGCGTGGGAGCGAGACGATCTCTTCGCGGCTCTTCGCGACGGTGCGTGGGATCTCATCCTCTCGACTCCGGAGTTTCTCTCGTTTCATCGCAACGCGTTCTCGGGCGCGAGCGCGCCGCAGTTCGTCGTCGTCGACGAAGCGCATCACCTCTTCGAGTCGCGCCACCGCGCTGCGTACGCAAACCTGGGCGCGACGATAGGATCGCTCGGCGCGCCGCAAGTGCTGGCGCTGACGGCAACCGCGGCAGAGGAAGCATTTACCCGTATCGTCGACGAGCTTCGTATCGACGCCTGGGTCATCGATCCGACGGTGCGCGAGAACTTACAAGTCGTCGACGCGCGCGGGCGTCGCGACAAGCTCGCGTATCTCCGCGACACGCTGAATGACGGCGGCAAAGTGATCGTGTACTGCAACTCGCGCAGCGAGGCGGGAAAGGTTGCCGAACGACTCCGCCCAAGGGCAGCGCAGCGAGGAGAGGAAGTGATGTTCTATCACGCGGGAATGCCGAGCGCATCGCGGCGTGAAGTCGAGGAGTATTTTCGTGCCGGCGAGTTGCGCGCCGTCGTCGCGACCTCGGCCTTCGGCGAAGGCATCGACTTGCCGGACGTGCGCCACGTCGTGCTCTACCACCTGAACTTCAACTTCACGGAGTTCAATCAGCAGGCCGGACGTGCGGGACGCGACGGGGAAAAAGCGTACGTGCATTTGCTCTTCGGCGATGCCGATCGGCGCATCAACGAGTTCATCATCGATCGTACCGCGCCGACGCTCCCAGTGCTGCGACGGGTGTACTCGGAGATGAAGGGAATCGCGCGCGACGGAGTCCTTCGCGGCAGCGTCTCGGACGTCGCGCGCACGCTCGACCTCGACAAAGCCGACGACCACACGATTCGAGCAGCGCTCGCGATATTCGAGGACGAGGGATTGGTAGAGATATCCGAAGACGACGACGGAAAGTTCGTGCGATTTCTCGCGCCGTCGGGAAGAGTTGACATGACGAAAAACGAGCGCTTTGCTGAAGGAGAGGCGGAGCGCGACAGCTTTGCGCGATTTGCCGATCTCGCGCTGACGGCGCGCGCGGAAGACCTGGAGCGTCTCGTCAATCGCCCGATCTATCCGAACGTTACGTTGAAACGGTAGGAGCGGAGGAACCCCGCACCAGTCGCCGTACCACGCAGGCATGAAGTCAAGGCATGCTCTTCTTGGCGGTGTTTTCGCATTGCTGGCCACTGCAGGCGCCCCTGCCATCGCGCAGACACCCTCGCAGGCGCAGCACGCTCCCAGCGCTTACGACACGTTCGTCGCGGGGGCGACGGTCGAAGCCGGACTCATTCCGATCATTACGAAGGACGGCGAGACGTACCTCAAGCTCACGCGCGATCAAATCGGAGCTGACTTCATCGAAACGTCGGTGCCGGCAACCGGTCTCGGCGGATTCGGTCCGGCGCCCGGAGAGCCGTACGTTGCGCCCGCGCGCATTCTTCACTTCAACCGCGTCGGCAATAAGATCGTCTTGCAATGGCCGAACACGTACGCGTACGTACGTCCGTCTTCGCCTGCCGCGAACGGCACCGCCCAGTCGCTCCCCAACTCGATCGTCGCCGTGACGCCGATTGTCGCCGAGGACCCCACAACGGGAACGGTCGTCATCTCGGCCGCGCCGTTTCTCGGCGACGTCAGCGATTTGCAAGCGCAGTTCGATGAAGAGATTGCGAGCCCGCTGCATGGGTATCATCTCGATCCGACGCGCACGCTGCTGACCTCGACGAAGGCCTTTCCTAACAACGACGTGCTGCACGTCGCCCAGACGTGGGCGAGCGCGAGTCCCGACGAGATCGACAACGCGCCCGATGCGCGAAGCCTCGAAGTCGATATGACGTACAACATCATCGCTGCGCCGCACGACGGATACATGCCGCGCATCGAGGACCCGCGCGTCGGCTACTTCGCGCAGTCGTTCATCAACTTCAGCACGGATGAAGAGCGAACGAGGAATCTCACGTACATCACGCGCTGGAACTTCAAGCCCGAGTATCCCGGCCGTCCGTCGAACGCGACGAATCCAGTTATTTTCTATCTCAGCAGCGATATTCCGGATCGGTACCGCGACACGGTCCGAAACGCGCTGCTTACGTGGAATAATGCGTTCCGCCGTATTGGAGTCCTCAACGCGGTGCAAGTACGGCAGCAGCCCAACGATCCGTCGTGGGATCCGGAGGACATCCGGCATAACGTCGTGCGTTGGGTCGATACGTCGCGCCCGGAGTACGGAGCGGAGGCCCTCATCGTCACGGATCCTCGCACGGGAGAGGAGCTGAACGTCGGCGTGAACGTCGACGCCATCGAAGGGCTCTCGAGCAACACGTACCGCTACGTCATCGCGCCCGCTCGCGGTCTTCCGGATACGCCGGCTGCCGAACGCGCGTTTACGCTCGAACAGTTACGCTCGGTCGTGCTGCACGAGTCAGGACACGACTTCGGATTGCAGCACAACTTCATGGCGGCTCTTGCCTATACCGCGCGCGACCTCCAGAGCGAAGCGTTTACGAGCAAGTATGGCATCGCGACGTCGGTCATGGCGTACTCGCCGATCAACCTATGGCCAAAGGGAACGCCGAACGGTGAGTACGAGCAGCTCGTGCTCGGGCCGTACGACTATCACGCGATAGAGTACGGCTACGGCTATATTCCCAATGCTTCGACTCCCGAGGAAGAGCTGCCGGCTCTCCGGCGCATCGCCTCGATGTGGAGCGAGCCGACGTATTGGTTCGCCTCCGACGAAGACGTCCAGTTTGCAAATGGGCATGCGATCGACCCTCGCGTCGAGCACTACGACCTAACGAACGATCCGTTGGCGTGGTGCGGCGTGCAGCTGAACGTGATGCACCGTTTGATGGATGCGGTCGACGAGCGCTTTCCCGCGCGCGGCGAAGCGTACGACGAGGCACGACGAGCCTTCTTAACGCCGCTATCGCATTATCTGACGTGTGCCGAGATGGCGGCCCATACGATCGGCGGTGAATATCTCTCACGCGCGGATGCGGGCGACCCTCATTCTGTTCCACCGCTGACACCCGTTCCTCGCTCGGAGGAGATGCGCGCATGGCACCAACTCGCGCTTTCGCTCTTCTCCGATCGCGCGTGGTCGTTCAATCCCAACGTCCTCGATCGACTGACGTATTCGGAGGTGAGCGCGTTCTGGGGTGGTTCGTGGGCATACGCTCCCGCGCCACGTCACGACGTTCCAATATCGCAGATAGCAGCCGAGTCGCAAGACGCCGCCCTCGACGAGTTCTTCGCTCCGCTGACGCTTGAGCGCATCGACGATCTTGCGCTGAAGTATCGCTCAGGCGCGACGATGAGTCTAACGGATCTCTTTGACTGGGCGCGCGCGAGCATTTTCGGCGACGTTGCGTCTGGCGGAGCGTCGGACGGCGTCGTGCGGCGAGATCTCCAGATTCGTTATGCACAGCGCCTCGCGCGGCTCTGGACGTCTCCCGAGAACGGTACGCCTGCCGACGCGCAGTCGCTTGCGCGGCTGCAGCTCGTTGCACTCGAGCGAGATGCGGACAAAGGTCTGCAACACCGCGGTTTGAGCGAAATGGCGCAGGCGCAACTCGAGGCGTTGCAAGCGATCGCGCGCCAGGCGCTCGACGCGCGAGCGACGATCGCCGAGCCGTAGCTAGTGTAGCTTCACGGCATACCGTCCGCACCGTCGGTTAACGCCGGTTGCTGGGTATGACGCGGGCATGAAACTATCAGTTCGTCTTTCAACAATTGTCGCTACGGCGGCGATGGCGGCGGGAGCGCTTTGTGCGATGCCGGCCGCCGCGCAGACGTACGGCCCGGACGTCGTTCCTCCGTACACGACGTGGCAGGCTGGATGGAACTCTGGCCGCTTCGATCGCATGCACGTGATTCTCGGTACCGTTGCCGGTTTTACGCCGTATCGGTTGACCGTCGCGCTTCCCAATGGTGGAACGCAAATGGTCGACTTGAAGAATGGAACCGACATTTATCCCACGGGAGCGACGCCTTCTGAAGGCGAGCGAGTCGCGCTCGTCGGGTACTACAGCAAGGGAACGTTCATCGCAAATCGCGTGATCTTGCACGGGTAACCGTTTCGTCGCGTGCACGTGGAGGCGGCTACGCAATTGCGCGAGCCGCCTCGGCGCCATGCGTTGCGCGATAGAACTCGTTATCCGTTTCGCTAACGCCGTGCGAGGCCCACGGATCGATCTGCTTGCGTGACGTAGGCAGATGCGCGGTCGGCCCTGCTGCATCGCGGTAATCCGCGCCAAACGGCGTAAAGTTCGCGCTTTCGGCATGCGCTAGGACAAGGCCGTGCACGGCCTCTGACGCCGCTTTTGCTCGTTGGCGAACGTCCGTGCCGAGGCGATTGTCGGCAGCGATGCGATTGTAGACGGCGATCGCCGGACGATCGGCACGCCACGGAAGGGTCTTGCCGTCCGGCATTCTCACCATGCCGTCGACGCCTTGAACGTCGTGGCGTATCGCCGCGCGCTGCGTGGGATCGGCCGCGGCCGAGACGACGGCATCGTTTAGCGATCGGATGGCATTTTCGACGGCGCCGACGCGAGCTGGGTCGCAATCGAGAACGTCGAACGCAGCGGCCGGTGCGTACGCGCCGAGTGCGTCGACGTCGTAGCGCGTGCGCATCACGTCATCGACGACGGCACGGGCCATCGCATGCTCGTCGCCCGCATTGTCGGCGATAGCCTGCGCGACGTTCGTGGGAACGCCGGGAGCGAGCATCGTCTCCGGGCTTGCTGCCAGATATCGAACGCCCGCACGTGAAAGTGCGTCGGTGAACCCAAGACTCGCCATGAGACATTGATTTGCGACGACGCCATCGACGCAGCGAGTCGCGTCTTCTGGGTGCGCCTTCGCGTGCATCGCGACTC
>JASHPC010000084.1 GCA_030038335.1 Vulcanimicrobiota bacterium | reverse complement strand
CAGTGCCGTCTGGGTGCCAGGTGCGATCGGCGTCACGACGGACGCTGCGTCATCGGCGCGCCCGGCAATGCCGAGACACCGCCACAACTCATCCATGCGTTCCGGCATGTACGAGTGAAGGAGGGCCGCGAGAGACCGGAGCCCCTCGCATAGTTCGTAAAGCAGCGCGTCGAGGTCCGCGTGCCGTTCTTCCTTATAGAGAACCCATGGCTTGCGATCTTCGACCGCCCGGTTGAGTGCGGAGACCAACTCCCAAATGGCCTCGAGTGCTTCGCGGAACTTGAGGTCGAGCGTCAAAGCATGCACGCATCTCGGCAGGTCTTCGAAACGATCGAGCAAAGGCGTCGCGCCGCGCGTGGGCACGATGCCCGCGCGATACCGCTGCAGCATCGAAAGCGTCCGATGGACGAGGTTTCCGAGATCGTTGCCGAGATCGCTATTGTGCCGATGCGCGATTTTCTCGTCCGAGTACGAGAAGTCGCTTCCGAACGGTGCCTCGCGCAAGAGAAAATACCGCAGCGAATCCGCGCCGAACCGGTTCGCGAGCGCAAATGGATCGACCGCATTGCCAAGACTCTTGCCCATCTTCTGCCCTTCGACCGTAATCCAGCCGTGTGCGAAGACGAGCTCTGGCGCCTCTTCCCCGAGCGCCCAGAGCACAGCCGGCCAGATGATCGTGTGAAATCGCGCGATCTCTTTCCCGACGAGTTGTACGGAGGCGGGCCAGTACTCGTGAAAGCGATCGTCGTCGACTGACCATCCGATTGCCGAGATGTAGTTCAACAACGCATCGAACCAGACGTAGACGACGCCACCTCCGCCGGGGATCGGAACGCCCCAATCGAACGTCGT
The DNA here is from genome assembly GCA_030038335.1 of Vulcanimicrobiota bacterium. GTDB lineage: Bacteria > Vulcanimicrobiota > Vulcanimicrobiia > Vulcanimicrobiales > Vulcanimicrobiaceae > Tyrphobacter. The sequence continues at coordinate 10,216 of JASHPC010000084.1, read as the reverse complement.
GCGCGAGATGCTGAAGTCTTCGACGCCTTCTTCGAGAAGCGAGATCATCTCGTTGTAGACGCTCTTCGGGCGTACCCAATCGGGATGCGATCGGAAATGCTCGATCAGGCGCGGAGCGTACGTCGAGAGACGAAAGAACCAGTCATCTTCCGATAGCCACTGCACGTCGCGGCGGCAGGTCGGGCACTTGCCGTCGACGAGCTTCGATTCGAGCCAAAACGTCTCGTCGGAGACACAGTACCAGCCCTCGTATTTTCCGAGATAGACGTCACCGCGTTCTCGCAGGCGCTCGAAGACGCGCTGCACGACGCTTTCGTGCCGCGCCTGCGTCGTCCGGATAAAATCGTCGTACTCGACGTGATAGGTCGCAAAGAGTGCCTGCCAGCGCGGCACGAGATCGTCGCACCACGCTTGCGGCGTCTTCCCCGCCTCAGCCGCGGCGTTCGCGACCTTCTGCCCGTGCTCGTCGGTGCCGGTGAGAAAAAAGGCGGGACGGGAGAGTCGCGCCGTGCGCGCGAGTACGTCGGCGACCACGGTCGTATAGGCGTGCCCAATATGCGGGTTGCCGCTTATGTAGTAGATTGGCGTCGTAACGTAATAGGCGCGGCCCACGCCCCTCCGTTACGGTTCCTTTCGAAGAGCCCCTTTGATGCGCTTGCGTTCTCCCGCGCGCGCGTAGAGGTGGTGCCGCTCGCCATACCCTTCGCTAGCGAGAGTCTTTGCAATCGACGAGACGATGACGCCGCGGTCGAGCAGCGCATCGATCGCTGCGTCGAGCGGTACGTTTCCCGGCCTCGCATCGACGCGGACACCCTCGACGACGAAGACGATCTCACCACGGATAGGATCGTGCAGTGCGGCGGCGACTTCGGCTGGCGAGCCAAGCGCATGCTGCTCGTGGAGCTTCGTGTACTCTCGAAGCAAGAAGACGCGCGCGTCCGGAGCGACGCGCGCGAGATCTGCGAGCGTCGACCGGATACGCTTCGGGGAGTCATACCAGACGCTCGTGGCGCCGGAGCGTGCCGCCCGCGCGAACTGCTCTTGGCGCGCAGCGCTTACGCGTGCAACGAAGCCTTCGAAGAGCAGCGGCTTGAGCGAGAATCCCGAAAGGACGGCCGCGCCGACGAATGCGCTCGGTCCCGGAAGTACGTCGACGGAAACTCCTTCGCGATGTGCCGTCGCTACGAGCTCGGAACCGGGATCTGAGATTCCCGGCATTCCGGCGTCGGTCGTCAGCGCGACGCGTTCCGAGCGCGCGCGTTCGAGGATGCCGGCAGTCACGGCAGCGGCGTTGTGCTCGTGATAGCTCCAGATCTCTTTTCCCGCGATGCCGAGGGCCGAGAGCAGCTTGCGCGCGATGCGCGAATCCTCGGCAACGAGAACGTCACACTCACGCAACGCGTCGAGCGCGCGCAGCGTGACGTCGCGGAGATTGCCGAGCGGCGTGGGAACGACGAGCAACGGCATCGAGCCGCCTTCGCCGCTTCGCGCAGGTACTCCACTCCGCGTCCTCGTAGGAAATCAGCAGCGGCGCCGGCAGCACGTTCGGTGCCAGGAGGAATCTCTGCCCGTAGCCCGAGCAGTGGACGTTTCCTCGTTGCGTACCGTCGCCTCAGGCGAGTGCGTCGATACGTCACCCGCGTCGGCCGTCCGCTGCACGATATCAGTGCTTCGAAAGGAAGCCGCACGCGTCGTGATGCGCGCGCACGTCATCAACGACACGGAAGAGCTCGTGCGGTGCGCGCCGGGAACGAAGCGCGACGGAATCGCTCTCTTGCAGAGCGATCTTGACCTCGTGTGCGAACCGCACGCCGAGATCGGATTTCTCTTCGCCGTTCCCCGTTTCGGTAGTTCGAGCCGTTCGGCGTTCGTGCGTGTAGGAGGCACGACGTTCGCGTGCGGCTTCGACGCGCCCATCGAAGACGAGACGCTCCGGCTCGCCGCGATCGCGATCGCTGCGGGAGCGCTCGTACTCGCGCTCGTCGCGGGTATCGTTCTCTACCAGCGAAGCCGCGGCGCGCGCCCGTCGCCGCCGCGCGACGAAGATGCAAATGAGGTCGTCACCGGCGAGTTCGTCGACGAGCCGCAAGCGCAGCAGCCGGCCGCGCGGCCTCCCGCCGTACCTGAGACGGCGCGCAGCATGGAGACGCACGGCATCGAGGCACGCGGTTTCGCGGCGGTCCTGGATGACGAACGCGTCGTCATGGGCGTCCTCGAGCTCGTCGAGCGGCGCTTCTTCTCGACGGAGTTCGTCGCAAAGATCGTCAACCAGACACAAGAACCCGTGTTATGTTCGCTGACCGCGCGAACGCGCCGTGGCTCGTCGCCGATTGCGCCCGGTTCGTTTCGCATCCATCCGCATTCAGCCGCAGCCGTCGACGTCTTGGCTCCGATACGCGTGCCTTGGCGCTTGCGAACGCTGCATCTGCGTATGGAGAGCAGCTCGCTGAGCGCGTCGGCGCAGGCCGACGTTCCCGTTCCGCTCGGAGTGCGCATCGCGCTCGGTGTCGCGTGCGCGGTATTCGCCGCTGCGATCGCGTTTCTCGTCTTTCGCAGCGTACGCCCGGCAATCGCAGGCTTTGCAGTCCCGACGCGCGTGCTGGCCGGAAGTACTGCGACGGCAAGCTACGCGCTGTCGGGAATCGGGACCGGCCACTACGACGTAACTGCCGGTAACCGTCACATTGCAGGTGGAACCGTCGGAGCCGGAAGCGGTTCGTTCACCTTCTCGACGCTGAACCGGCCCGCCGCGTATCGCGTCGCGCTCGTGATGACCGGGCCTTTCGGGAGCGCGCAGACGATGCTCTCGCTCGCATCCGTCGCGCATCTCGCTCCGGCTACCGCGTCGATAGGAGGGCTCGCGGTCGATCCTTCTGTTGCAGCGGCGGGCGCTCCGGTCGTCGTTCGGTACGACGCGAACGGCGATACCGGCAGTATCTCCCTCGTCGGCGCTGCGGGCATCGCGCTCGAGCGCGCCGCGTACGCGCAGAGCGGGACTGCGACGCTGCGGGCTCCGCAAGTGAACGCGCCAACGCAGTATCAGATCGCGCTCGACGTTACGCGCTTGGGCTCGTCGGCGCATGCCTCTGTGGGACTGCTCGTCTTGCCGCACGCGCTCGCGACTCCGCCCAGCGCGTCCACCGAGCCGGCGGGGCTGCTCACCGTGGCGCAACTCATGCGCGTCGAGCCGTCGCGCGTCGTCTCGGCACGTCGTTTCAACATCGTGCTCCTAGCGCATCCGGCGAATCTAACGTTGATGCTGCAGGACGCGAAAGGCGCGACGGTTGAGGAGCGGACCGTCTTTGCGGGTGCTACGTCAGTGCGAATGCTCGCTCCGCGCGTGCAGCGCAGGACGCGCTACGTCATCGTAGCGCGATTCACGACCGGCAACGCCGATCAAGCGCTGCTCGAGCCGCTGACGATCTACTCGCGCTGAGCGCTCAGCAGGCGTTCGAAAGAACCAGCGGGCTCGTGTTAGGCGTGTCTGGAAGCGGCGTGGGAGCCGCCGAAACGTCCAGCACCGTGCGCGCGAGCGATTGCTCCACTGCGGTTCCGATCTCGGAGTAACAGGTGAGCATCGTCTCCATATCGGGGCCGTCGAAGAAGTTCTGCGTCGCGCTGATGTTCTGACTCGACCCGAGCGCGCTCTGCAGATATCCCGGCACTGCCGCCGACGTTTGGACCGTCGATTGTGTATGAACGAAGAGCATCGGCGATTGCATCGTTCCGCCCGAGAGATGCGTCGGCCCAGGCGTGCAGGAGCCGTTCACCGACGACGCGGGTTGGAAGAACGTTGGGGACTGCGGTCCCGGAAACGTTCCGTCGGTCGGATTGTTCGTGAGCGCGTCGGGACCGGGCGTCGAGCAGGTGTAGGTTTCCGGCGCAGCGATGCCTGGAAGGCCGTCATAGAGCGCGCCTAGGCTATACTGCTGGTACGGATCCGCTTCGTCGGAGATAAGTCCGGAGAAGCGTACCGCAATCTGCGCACGTTCGGAGAGCACGGAGGACTGAACCGCCCAAATCACGCCGAAGAGCACGATGAGGAAGACCGGCAGAAAGACGGCGGTCTCGAGCGTTGCTTGTCCGCGGGTCGCATGACGAGCGCGAAGAGCCATTATTTGCACGAGTAGTTCACTCCCGAGGTAAGTGGTCCAGCGAAGGGCTGGATCGGCATTGCCGTCCACCAACCAGCCGCGACGTACAAACCCGAATGCGTTGCCGTGTACGTGTATCCGCCGACTCCATTCGACGTCGACGGATCGCCGGCGTTGAGCGTGTCGTTCGGATTGCCGCCGAAATCGATGCGATAATACAGGTCGCTGTTGGCGAAGCCCGTCGTCTGATCGTTCGAGCTTTCGGGATACTCCGATTGCTGGAACACGGCGCTGGACGCGCTGGCTGGATCGACGAGTGACCCGGCCCACATGAACTCTTGCGTGTCCATGATCGAGGTTGCGGCCGCGCGGCCGACGACTTGGGTGCTCGTGCCGCTCCAATTCCACAGCGTCGGAATCCACGGCGTGACGTTCGCACACGCGACGATTTCGATTTCCATCGGCGTGAGATCGAGCTTCGGGTTTCCTTGCGTTCCACCGCCAACCACCATGTTGCAGCAGTCGGCGTAGACGTCCTCGAGATACGTCGTCGGGCGCGGCGTTATCTCGACGAGCGTGTAGTCGAAGCCGCAGTCACCGCCTGAGGTCGTGCCGCAGTTCGTTTGATACTGCGCGAGCGCGGACTGAATGAGAGAGACTTGGTTCGTCCACGTCGGATTCGACGCACGTCCGATGATCATGACGTCGTTCGTGTACCGCTGCAGCGAGTCGAGATAGTTCTGTCGTAGATTCGCATAGAGCGTCGCGCAGCTCGGCGCCGTCGACGCCGAGCAGCCGCCGTCGCCGTGAATGACTTCGAGGAGGTCGTTCATCGTGACACGCAGGCGATACTCTTCGATCGCCGCCGCATGCAGCGTCGCTTCGGTTTCGTTCCACTGCGTCGTTTGAACGGAGAGCATGCCCTTTGCGGCAGCGTCGGCGGCGTTCATTGCGCGCATCTGCCACGTCACCATTTGGCCGTAGCTGAGCGCGAGCGCCGTCATCGTGAGTACCGTCAGCGTTCCAAACGCCCAGATCGGAAAGGTTTGGCCGCGTTGCGCGTGATGTCTCATGCTCCCGGTCCTCCCGAACTGCAACCGAATCCCGGATCCATTGGAAAGCCGTTGGCAAACGTCTTGCTGCCCGGGTTTTCCCCGTGCGTTCCCTGCACGTCCCACGAGTAGACCATTTGGAACGAGGCGCCGTTCCACGCGGCAACCGTTGCCGGCCCGCTCGACGTCTCGTCGTAGTTGCTTCCTGGAATCGGCGATGGGGTCGGCATCGTTACCGGAAACGCCGCGGCGAGGTCGGAGTAAATGCGCTGGTGACAGGCCATGTCTTGGAACGTACCGTTCGTACCGATGCCGTCGGCGCTCGTGTCGTAGTTGCCCGCGTTACCGGTTTGGTCGTCCTTGAGGAACTCAGCGAGGCCGAGCGAGCGCAATCCCGCGCTCGTGCTCCAGCTCGTGCACGTCGTTCCGTTGCTCGAGAACTGCGTCGCGGTGCAATAACTCATGTACGCGAACGTCAGATAATAGGGGGGAACGTTCTGATCGTCTTGCGTGAGCGGATTCACCAGCGTGCCGTAGACGGTCGTGGAGTTGTACCCGGCGCCCTGCGCGTCATCGTCGTGGTTTCCCACCATCTCTTGGCCTTCAACGTTACCGGCCGAGAGCGCGATAGAGTTGCCGAGCACCGAAAGGCCCTTGACCGTCATCGTGCCCTTCGTCTGAACGAGTTGCGAACGGAGAATCGACGCGCCGCCGAATCGCTGCGTCAGCGCGCCCCACTGCGTGAAGTTCGGCATCGTCGCAGTATCCGTCGAAAGCGGGCTCGCGTCGATGACGTTCGAGGAGCTCCACGACGTCATCGGCACGCTCGGGAAGATCGGTCCGAGCGAAGCGTCGATGTCGGCATAGTTCGACGATCCCAGCGCGGACGCGTGCGAGTACATGAACGTCGCTCCGTCGAGCTGCGTCTGGAAAAAGCCGACGAGCGCGATTTGCATCGCGCCGAAAATGACGAGGAGCACGAAGCTCATGACGACCGCGGTTTCCGCAAGCGCGGCCCCGATCGTGCCGAGACGGCCGCGCCTCACGGCGGCGGCGTCCCGTTGACGTAGGTTTGTAATGCGTTGCTCGAATTTGTCCATGTCGTACTACACGCCAGAGCGACGCCGGCCATGGCCATCATCGAACCCAGCGCGATGAGGGCCAAGACCAGAGCGTACTCCGCCAGAGCGGTGCCGCGATCGTCTTTCAGCAGCGACTGTAAAGCGCGCATTACTGCGAGACGATCTCCGGCGTCAGGATGAAGACCACGTCGGTCTCGGAGTTTTGGTAGTTCGTCGATTGGAAGAGCTTGCCGAGAATCGGTATCGAGGACAGGAGCGGAATCTTGCTGATCGTACGCTGGCTCACGCGATCGAGGAGGCCGCCCATGATGATCGACTGTCCCGGTGCCGTAATGATGTCCGTCGACAGTTTGCTCTCCTTGAGAGCCGGGATGTAGAAACCGTTGAGCTGGACTTCGTTACTGTAATCGAGGTTCGAAATGTCGGGTGTGATGTTGCACTCGATGCTGCCGTTCGGCAGAAGAGTCGGCGTCACGTTCAGTTGAACGCCGTAGTTCTTCCAGTCGACCGACGTCTGACCGATGCCCGTCGAGTAGATGTACGGGATCTGCCCGCCAACGAGGAACGTCGCGAGGTTACCCGGCGTCGTCACGAGATTCGGAGACGAGAGAAGCCGGCCGTGCCCGCTCTGCAGTACGAGGTTGATCGTCGGCGCAAGACGCACGGTTCTAAAGAAGGGCGCGATGTTGAGCGCCTTTCCGAGCGCGCCCGATGCGCCGCCCTCGAAGATTGGGAACGACGGCTGCTCGAGTTGGATCGAGTTCGGATTGTTCGGATCGGGAACGCCGGACTGTAGCTGCAGACCGAGGTCGCCGAGGCCTGACTTGTCGATCTCGAGCACGTAGACTTTGACGTCGATCTGGCTCACGTGCGCGACGGCGAGCCGGTCGATGACCTTGCCGTCCGCTGCAAGATACGTTCCTGCAAGGACCTTGGCTCGGTTGATGACTTGCTCTTCCTCTACTTGATCGCGAACGTAGCCGCTCACGATGATGTTGCCCTTACCATCGGGCTCCATTTCGAGGTCGTGCGCCGTCGTCGAGTTACGGAACTCGTCTTGAAGCGTGTCCATCGAGTGCGTGATCCCGACGACGTCGACGATGTGATATTTTTCGTCCTTCGCGATCGTCGAGAACGCCTGTACGATGTTGTTCTGGTTCACCCACTGCGCCATGTTGTCGACCGTACCGCTCACGATGACGTTAACACCGTAGCTGCGCACGACGAGTGCGGGATTAGCCAGCGCTGATTGGAGCATCTGCGCGAAGTCATCGAAGACTTCGTTCGTGACGCTCACTATAAAGGTACGTCGACCGGAAGCGGTCCACACGAAGAGCGACGTCGTTCCCGGATCCTTACCGTTGATGATGAGTTGGCTGGTTCCGATCGGCACGACGCCTGCAATGTGGCCGTCGCCAACCGCAACGCGCGTGAGCCCCGGGACGGGGAGGATCGTCGAGTGACCGCTCTTGAGAGAGATCACGTCGGGATGCGCACTCGCCGCCGCGCCAGATAGCGCGAACGCGAGTGTCATCACGAGTGCTGCGCACGTTGCGCGAGCGTGTACCATTGTCATGTAGCTCCTTCCGTGGGCCACGGCATCGGAAGTCATTATGCCACGACCCCCCACACTTAGGGCATAAACGCGGCGTTTGCTTTATGTAAAGGTTGTGCGCACAGCGTTTGCACAGCGCCGAACCTCGATTATGATCGACCCACGTTCACGGAAAGGAGAACGGCATGTTGCATCGAGCGTTCACGTTTTCTGCGACAGCAGCGTCGCTCATCATCACCTTGGGATGTACGGCTTCGGCCGGCGTCCTCGGGTCGACGTCGTCGCAGGGACAGCACGACTGGGTAGGTGCGTACGCAGGCGCAGCTGCCGTTTCATCGGTCTATCCGGGCAATGGGTTCTCGGCTCTGGAGAGATCGGCCGGCGCAGGCGGTGTGGAGCAAAACGCTCCTGCCGCCGGCGCGAGGCCGACACTCACGGCGCAAACCACGCCCGGAGCGATCGCGCTCTCCGCTCGCCGGCATGACGGCGCAGAGGCGATCGACGTTACCGGGACCGCTCCGCCCGGAGCGACGGTCGAGATCGAGGCATCGGCCCGACTCTCGGTCGATTTACCGATCGTCTTCCTCAATCGTATATACGCGGTTGCGGATGCGAACGGCGCATTCTCGGTAATCCTCCCGATCGCCCCCGACTACGTGCAGGGCACCGAAATACTGATACGAGCAGAGACGCCCGGAACGACTCCGGGTATTGCAAGCATCATCGTCGGACCCCCAACGAGCGGGCCACCGATCACGGATACGGACGTGGATAACGACCGCGGTCCGTAGACGCTAACCTTCGTACCTACAAAAACCTAAGTGAGGAGAAAATCAATCCATGTTTTCCGCAGTCAAGAGCCTCGTGAAGGACGATAGCGGTGCGACGCTGGTCGAGTATGGCCTGTTGCTCGCGCTCGTCGCTCTCGCGGCAGTCACCGCCATGAGCACGCTGGGAGGCAAAGTCTCGGCGCTGTTCACCAACACCTCGAACGACCTCTAATCTCGAGAAGGAATGCGGGCTACCCGGGATCCCGAGTAGCCCGTAACCAAGAAACGATGAAAAACGCATTTCGAAGCCTGCTCAAAGACGACCGAGGAGCCACCTTGGTCGAGTACGGCTTGCTCCTGTTGCTCATCGCTCTCGCTGCAATCTCGTCCTTGACGCTCTTTGGCGGCAAGGTCTCGTCGATGTACTCGAACGAGGCCGCCGAGGTCTAGGATCTGCGAGAACCATTCGTATGATGTTCACCGCGCACGCCGCTGCAATCGCTATCGGGATCGTTGCTTGTGGCATTGCCGCGTGCACGGACCTGAAGTCGCGCCGCGTTCCGAACGCGCTGTCGCTTCCTTTACTCGTCGTTGCGCCGGCACTCGCGGCCTTTGATGGTGCGAGCGCGGCGATGATGGCCTGCGCGATCGTCGCCATATCACTCGTCATTGGAACGTTCGTTCACGCGACGGGCCTCTTGGGCGGCGGCGACGTGAAACTTCTCGCCGGCGTCGGCGCGCTTGCCGGATATCCGGCCTGCGTCGAGGTCGCGCTCTACTCCGCCGTCTGCGGCGGAATCTTGGCGATCGTCGTCTCTGCCGCTCGCGGCGAGCTCGGCGGCGTCATCACTCGGGTACGCATCGGCGTCGCAAGCTCGATTGCCGGACGTAGCCTTGCCATCGGCGCCGCCACGATCGATGCTCGCGGCACGCGCATTCCCTATGCCGTCGCAATCGGCGCCGGCTTCGCTATCGCGGTCGTGGGAGCCACTATCTTCCCAGCACTGAGGATCGTCTAAATGAATAACAAACGAAACATGCTGCTCGTCGTTGCTGCCGTCTTAGCGGCCGGCGCGGGGCTGCTGACCTTCAACTACCTCTCGTCGAACCGGCACGTAGCCTCGGTGCCTCCGCGCCCAGTGCTCGTTGCGACCGCGGACATCCCGGCGCACACGCCGCTGACGAGCTCGATGGTCGACGTCGTTATGCGCCCGAGCACAGACGTGGATCCCGGTGCCCTTTCGTCGCCGTCGGATATCTCCGGCGACGTCGCGCTTGGCCCGATTCCGGCCGGCGCCACGATTACGTCTTCGAACACGACCAAGGACGAAGCGCCAGCCGAAGCGTTGCATTTGATGCGTGGCTATCGCGCGATTTCCATCCCCGTTGACGAAGTGCGTGACGTCTCCGGCCTCGTGCAGCCCGGCGACAAAGTCGACGTGATCGCGGTTCCTCCGCGCATCGGCTCGGGACAACCGACGGCATCGACGATTCTTCGCGACGTGACGGTCTTCGCGGTGGGCGGCCTCGTGCAGCCCGAGACACCGCAGACTCCGGCGCCGAACGGCCAGCCCGCGGTCAACGTGCCGCGATCGGTAACGCTCGAGGTGACGCCGCAACAGGCGGATCTCCTCGCGATGGCTGACCTCAACTCGACGCTTCG
>JASHPC010000083.1 GCA_030038335.1 Vulcanimicrobiota bacterium | reverse complement strand
GCATTGCGCGAAAGAGAGGCGGGATGATGGGTTGCAGTGATTTTCGTTTGGCGCGGTTATCTATCGCGCTCGCGGCACTGATTTTTGGTGCGTCGCTCACGCCGGCGCTTGCGCAGGCACCCGCGACGGGGACCGTCGCGGGCACCGTCAGCTCATCAGGCGCTCCCATCGGAGGGGCACTGGTCGTCCTCACCGGTGTCAGTAGCCAGAGGACGCAGACCGACGCACACGGCGTGTACTCATTCTCGGCAGTTACGCCGGGAATCTATCAGCTTACCGTTACGAAAGCAGGCTACGTTCAATCCGTTGCCAGCGTCGCGGTCGTAGCGGGGACGGCGTCTACGGTCGACGTCGCGCTGCTGGCGCAATCATTCGAGTCGCTGCGCACGATCGCGCGCGCTTCGACGAATGCGCCAGGCCACGCACCGATCAACGAATCGACGGCTGCGATCGATACGATCTCAGGCCAGACGTTTCTCAACCAGGGGCAGCTTCAGGTGACGAACGTTCTGAACGAGACGCCCGGTATCTTCACGTCGCCGTATTATCCGTTAAACGGCAATCCTACGAACGGCGCCTCGCCGGCCTCTCCGCAAACGCCGCAGATTCGCGGCGCACTGCCATACGAAACAGAGTCGCTCATCGACGGCCATCCCGTGTCGGTAGGTGCCTCCGGTTTCTACTCGCCTGATCTTCTCAATCCGTTTTTGCTCCAAGACGTCGAAGTCGTTAAGGGCCCCGGCTCGATGCCAGAGGAGATCAACTACGCGATCAACGGCACGGTAAACTACCGTACGTTGGAGCCTACGTCACAAGATCAGGAAGAGGCATTATTTGCCGACGATCGGTGGGGCGGTGTCTCGACCGGCTTCAGAGCGACGGGCTCGATGATGGATCACAAAATCGGGTACGCGTTCGGCTATGTAACCGACGGCGCACCTGGACCACTCGAGAACCTCAGGTATGACACTTCGCAGGTTGCGCTCGCCAACGGTCCGACCGGCGGCCCATATTACGTGAACGGCCAGCAAGTTGCGATGCTTCTCTACACTCCGATCGGTTACGGCGTTCCGCCATCGAAGTTCGCGCAATACGACGGCATGGGTTTGACGTTTGCAGAGCCACTCGTTGGTTGTTGCTATACGATGGACACCGGCTATAATGCCAATTCAGAGCTTGGAAAACTTGTCTTTAACTTTTCGAACAACACGTCACTGACGCTCTCGTATCTCGGAGGGCAGTCCGTGTACGGGAATGGAGACTCTGCCGCTTATGACGTCGCGCAAGTCGGGAACACTGGGCTTCCGGCTTTTTACTTTGCACCATGCGGCAGCGCAAAGGGCGCTCTCAACTGTAATCCATTTGCAACCGGAACGTCCTATGACTGCACGAGCACGAACGGTCCCGGTTGTGGCTCAGGAATCCCTTTCGACCTGAGTTCTGTTAACGGCATGGGCTACACATGGACGCAGCAGAACCTCTTTCAAAGCGAGTTTCGTACGACACTCGGTAACACGGGAACACTGCTCGCACGCTACTACAGCGGCTCGCTCAACAATTACACGAGTTACGGGTCGGCAACGGGCGCGCCGATAGAGTACACCTTGGCGAACACATATGGTACGATTCCGCTGTGTCCAAGCGGCGTAGCATACGACCCGGCTACATATCTGTGCGCGGGGGGCATTGCGCCGACGAACACGACGTTCACCGGGCAGAGCGCCACCTTTAAGACCGCTAACGAGGGGAACATCTTCTACACGAACGACACCATGAACGGCGAGACGCTTGAGGCGATCGAGCAGTTTGGAGCAAATACGTTCACGTTAGCATACGACCGCTCCGAGCAGGGCTCCGATGAAACGGCCGACGAGCCGTCCGTCGGCATCATCCTCCATAGTCCGGTTGCCGGATCGAGTCAGACCTTCCAGACGTTGTCGCTGCGCGGACTGATCACGCTGGCTCCCCAGGTTGAGCTCCAGATCGGCGATTACGCGCTCAACTATCTGAGCCACTATTCCGTCGATGGCGGAGCCACCTGGAATACGTCCTCACACACGTACAACGAGCCGCGCGCGGCCTTCACGTGGCAGCCGAATTCCGACACGATCTTCCGCTTCTCGACGGGTGGATCGGTCGCACCGCCATACATCAGTCTTATATCCTCCGGCGGCCCAACGTGGAGCCAGATCATCGGAGGCGTACCGAAGGCTGGATGGATCCAAGATGCGAACGGCGGCGACGTCAATGCGGAGACCGCCTGGAGCGAAGATATCGGCGTCGATCACCGCATTGCACAGGCGACCATCGTCTCGTTCGATGCGTACTTCACACAGCTGCACAACATGTTCTTGACCCAGACGGCAAGCGTTTCGGGAGCAGCTGCGACGGGATGTCCGAATCAGCCGTGCGAGGTCGAGCAGACGCTGAACCTGGGTCAGGCGCGCTACGAAGGCGTCGAGTTTGCACTCAAACATATACCGCAGTTCGGCCTCGGTTGGGCGGTGCAGGGCTCGCTCCAGCGCGCATTTACCTATAATCTACCGCCCTACTTCTACTGCGCTGGTTCGACGAACTCGCTAGGCGTGACGACACCACCCGGACCGGGTTGCGTCTACAACACAAACTTAGCGGTCCTTCCCGAAGTGAATTTCGGCGGTCAGCCCACAGCAATCTCCGGAGCTCCCAACGGCATCGGCAGCGCTCGGGTCCCCTACGCACTCGGCTACGGCCAGCTTAACTGGACCGGGCACTGGGGCCAGTTTTACAGCCTTGGTGCGACGTACTTCGGCAACAACAACAGCTACGACGAGCCACCGTTCTTCGTGCTCGGCGCGAACGTCGGCTTCGACCTCAACAAACGCGGCACGAGGCTACAGCTCTCTGCAGATAACCTCACCGGTCAATACGCTAATCCGTACGTGGGCTTCTTCAACGGGATTCCGCTGCCGCTCGTCAAGGGCGCGACGCAAGTGAATCCCTTGACGGGAGCAACATCGCCAGCCTATCTGGCCCTGACGCCCGCGGGCAACTACGGTCCGACGACCTTCCGAATCATCCTCACTCAGCGGTTCTAATGCGAGCGGAAGCAATGGGGGGACGCCGTGCTCACGTCGTCAAGCTCTCGTCGTCAAGCTCTCACGGAAAGGGCCGCGCCAGATCGCGTGCAGCTTCGAGCACCGCTGCAGCCACGCGTTCCGCCGCACATGGGCGATCCGATCCCGGCATGTTGACAACCGCGCCGACATTTCGCATCGATCAATGAGGAGCGGGCGCGTGCTTTGGAATGCTCACGCGGTCGATCAGTTGCCCGATGTGCCTATGAAGCAAATTCGTAGCGCGCCGCGCTTCGCCTTTCGCTGCGAGATCCATGATCGCGCGGTGCTCTGCATTGACTACGCCGAGGTTGTGACGCAACTCGAAATAGCGCTCGCCCACGCGATGTAGTCGCTCGACCAACGTTAACGTCAGCGGCGCTTCGGCCGGCCTGTACAGCGTTTCGTGAAAGGCCCAATTTCGCGTGGCGTACGAGACAAGGCTCCGATTAGAGCGCAATGCGCTTAAGGCTTTCCTCGCCTGTGCTATGTCGTCGGGCGTCATCCTTGGGATTGCCCGTCGAAGAAGCTCGACCTCGAGAACCTGTCGAAGGCGAATGACTTCCTCGAGCTCGGCGCGCGAAAGCACCGTCACGACGGCGCCGCGATGCGACTCTATCGAGACGAGCCCTTCCGCATCCAGACGCCGGAGCGCTTCGCGAACGGGAATGTGGCTGGCGTTGAATAGCTTCGCGATCTCCGTCTGACGCAGCCGTTCGCCTGGGCGCACCTTTCCCGATAGGATTTGCTCCCGCAAGCCCTCGGTAATCCGATCCTGCACCGTCACATGCGTGCTTCGCGCTAGCCGCATCACTCCTGTCGAGCCTCCTCGATAACACATTTGATCGCTCGGACGACCACATCCGGGCGATCTACCTCGATGTCGTGGCCGGCGCCGGACACGTGCTCGTTGACGCCTCGGTCTGAAAGTCGTGCGAGCTCGTCATGCATATCGCTCCAGGCATGCCGCGCCGCAATCGCTTGCTCGTACGACGCGCCCAACATCTTTCGATACTTCATGAACTGTGCGCCGCCCGTGAGCACGATGAGTGGCATTTTGCCGTACGAGCGGCTCGCACGCGCAAGCTCGTTGGTATCCGCATGATACGTGCTCGCCAACTCCGACGCGGCATCGGCCCACGCGCCCGGAGCAAGCGCACGAGCCCGGATCGCTGCGTTCAGCTGCGGACCAAACGACGGATTGCTGGGCGGAACGCACCAGCGCGGTGTTCGAGCGCATCGACGCAACATCGCGAGTTGCATCGCGTTGAAAGACGCAAGCTTCGGTAGCAGTGGGTTAAGGCGGTGATCTTGATTTTCGTCCGAGGGATCGACGAGCACCATGCCGGCGACCTCTGAGGTGAAGAGATCGGCGAAGAGCCGAACGTCGTACCCGCCCATCGAATGCCCCACCATCACGTACGGTGGTCGCATGCCGGCGCGTTGCAACAGCCTGCGCAAGTCGGCGACGATGGCGTGAGTGGTCCGGGGAAGCGGTCCGGGATCGCTGAAACCGGCGCCTGCTCGATCGTACGAGCATACTCGTGTGAACGTCGCGACCAGTGGCTGCACGTAGCGCCACGATAGCGTCGATCCACCGCCGCCGGCATCGAGAACAACCGTCGGTGAGCCGCTACCCGAGCAGTACAGGTTCATGCGACGACCGCCACCGACGTCGATCAACCGTTGCGCGTGGGTGTACGCGGACTGATCGAACGCAACTTGCGCCGGCGCAAAACCGACCAGGGCAATCACGGCTGCGGCGACACCCATTATAGACGTCCCCCTGACGTGCATGCCGGAATATTATATAATATATTATCTTGGCTTCGTCAAACCGTCTCAGCGCGGCTGGTATCCGCGCACGGAAAGGTCAGCGTTTTCCCGTCATTACGGTCTACGATCGACCCTTTGCCCGATTCGCGGAGAACGCTGGCATCGATGTTCTGCTCGTCGGCGACTCGCTCGGGCTCTTCGTATTGGGTCTTCCACCTGAACACTCTCCGGAGCTCACCGACATGTGCCGGCACACCGCGGCAGTCAGCCGAGCGACGCGGCGCGCTCACGTCATCGCGGATATTCCATCGACGTACGTCACGACCGACGTCGATCAGGCGGTCCGAGTCGCGCTGGCGCTCATGAATTCCGGCGCGCACAGCGTGAAGGTCGAGGGGAGAGGCTCGGCCACCGCGGCGCCGATACGCGCGATCGCTGCAGCCGGGATACCCGTCGTCGCTCATCTGAGGCACCGTTCAGCTGAAGTCTCGCTGAATGCGGAAGCGGCGTTGCTCGAGGAGGCTGGCGCGTATGCCGTCGTACTCAGCGGAATCGAAACCGAGGCTGCTTCCGACGTCACGCGCGCCGTTTCGATTCCGACGATTGGAATCGGAAGCGGTCTTCATTGCGACGGCCAAGTTGCGATCCTTCACTCGGTCCTCGGCCTCGATGCCCGCCGGTACCAGGTAATGGAACCCTTTATCGATCTCGAACATCTCGCGACGAGCGCATTAGAGCGCTACGCGCAAGCCGTGCGCAATGGCGCGTTCCCCGCTCTGCCGTGATCGATCGTCACATCATTGCCATCGGTGGCGGCATCCTCAATCCGGCGAGCAGCAATCAGAAGATCGAACGCTATGTCCTCGACGTCTGCGGCAAAGAACGACCGCGTGTGTGTTTCGTGCCGACGGCGAGCGGCGACGACCGCGGACAGGTCGACCGTTTTCTTCAAACATATTCGCGCTTTGGGATCACGCTCGACGTTCTCCGCTTCTTCAAGCGAACGAGTGCGGACCTTAGGGGGCATGTCTTCGAGTTCGACGTGGTTCACATCGGAGGCGGGAATACGCGGAGCATGCTCGCCGTATGGCGTCACTGGGAGTTCGAGACGATCCTGCGCGAGGCGTGGGAGAGGGGAATCACGCTTTGCGGCTCGAGCGCGGGCTCGCTCTGCTGGTTTGAAAGCGGCGTTACTGACTCGGTGGCCGGATCCTTTACAACGATACGCGCTTTGGGCTTTCTCGCAGGGAGCCACTGTCCGCATTACAACGCCGAAGGCCGCAGGCCCGCATACCAGCGATTCGTGGCCGAGGGCACGCTTCCAATCGGCGTTGCATGCGATGACGGAACGGCAGTCCATTACTCCAACGACGTACGCGTCGAAGCCGTTTCTTCTCGACGTCAAGCCGCCGTCTATCTCGTCGAACGCGATGACGACGGCGCACGCGAGACTCAGCTCGCCATCAAAAAGCTCTAGTACCTGTAAAACAACGACTGCAACGCGCGAGGATCTCGTGTCGTCAGCAGTCCAAGCATCAGTAGGATGCGAGCCTTCTGCGGGCTCAGGTCGGTCCCCGAGATGAATCCCGCGTCGTCATCGCCGATCTCAACATTCCTTCGAACGAAGCCACGGCCGGTTCGGCTGCTGCGGACGACCGCCACTCCTTCTCCTACCGCCGCTCGCAGGGCCGCGAGAACGGGCTGCGGTGCATTGCCTTCACCAACGCCAGCAAGCACTATGCCAAGGAAACCTCGCTTCATGGCGGCATCGACGAGAGACGGATCGACTCCCGCATGACCGTAGAGAATCGTTACTCGCGGGAGATGCGTCGATTCTTCGAATACAAACTCCGTTTGCCACGTGTGCAGTCGTGCGGTATTCGCAACAAATCGTACCGCTCGCCCCTCAACGTATCCCGCAAGTCCACAGTTTGAAGACTCAAAGGCATCGTCGCGCGAACAACTTCTCTTGGCAACCTCGCGCGCCAGATGAATCTTGTCGTCGACCACGACGAGGACGCCTCGATTCGCCGCCTCCTCGGACGAGGCGACTGTGGCTGCATTTCGCAAGTTGGCGGGACCATCCGCCGCTACGGCCGTGGCCGGCCGCATCGCGCCGACCAAGACGACGGGTTTCGGCGTCTTCACGCTGAGGTTGAGGAAGTACGCGGTTTCCTCGAGAGTATCAGTGCCGTGAGTGATGACGATGCCGTCCACATCGTCAAGATTCGCAGTCCTGTCAACGAGAGTTGTCAGGGCAACCCAGGTGTCGCCGTCCATGTCCTGGCTGCCGATGTTCGCGAGCTGCAGTGCGCGAAACGTGGCGATCTCGCTGATGCCGGACGCGCTTTCGAGCAACTCGTCTACGCGAAGAATCCCCGAATCGTAGCTTAGCGCATCCGCCTCGGTTTGCTTACCCGCGATTGTGCCACCAGTGCCAATCACGGCAACGCGCCTTCTCATGCCCCAGCGAATGTGATAGTCAGCGCTACGCGCGCGATGACAAAAGCGAAGGTTTCCACACTTCTCGTGCGACGCGGCGAAAGTTCTCGCCAAGAACTCCGCGGATGCTCTCTTCCGGATAGCCCGCCGCGCGCATGCGGTCGGAGAGCGGTGCAAAGATCTCCGGTCCCAGAATGACGATCGAGGCGGCGTCGTCGTACCCATTACCCGACGGCCAGAACGCCTTGTCGGAGATATACTCGGCTAAGTCGTGTGCGGTCTCGACACAGTGGTCGAGGCCAAGGCCGACGTGTTCCGCGCCGATGAGATTCACGGCGTAGTCGACGTGACGAAATACGTCGTCGGCGGTGGGCCTCGTCGCCCCGAGAAAGAGGTTAACGGCATTGATCCCCATGACGCCGCCAGTCTGCGCGAGCGCCTTCATGAGTTCGTCGGGCACGTTGCGCGAGTGATCGGCGAGCGCGCGGGGATTGGAGTGTGAGAAAATACACGGACGCGTGCTCATCTCGAAAACGTCGCGCGCCGTGCGATATCCGGTATGCGAACAGCATTTGATCATGCCGATCTCGTCCATCGTCTTGACGAGCGCGCGCCCGAGCGGGGTCAAGCCTTCGTCGATAGTTTCGTGACAGCCCGCGCCGAATGCGTTCGTGCGGTTGTACGCCATCGCCATCCAGCGCACGCCGAGGTCGTACAGAAGACGTACGGCGTCAACTTGCTCTCCCAGCAGCAGCGCGCCCTCGACGTCAAAGCAGATGCCCATCCGTGCGTCGCTTTGCACGTGCTCGAAGTCGCCTGGCTCCTGCACGAAGAGAAACGCCTCTGGTTTCGCTGCGATCTGGGCACGAAAGGACGAGATCGTACGCATCGCTTGCTCGAGCGTGTAGCCGGCGTCGGAAACGTTCACGGTGACCATCGAGATGCCGGCATCGCGATACTCCGCGAGGGCTGCGTAGAGATCGCTCCCGGGACGGCGCGGCGCAGCGACGTGCATGTCCCACGTGAACGGCTTCAACGAAGCATTCTCTCCAGGAAGGCCGCGGTGGCGGTATCGGCTCGTAGCAGGGTGTCGTAGCGCAGGAAGTCGTGGATTTCATTTGGGAAGACGAGTTCCTCGTACCGCACGCCGCGCTGCCGGAGCCGCTCGGCAAGATCGACCGTCTGGGCGAAGCGCACGTTGCGATCGTCGTCTCCTTGGATCAACAACACCGGGGAGCGCCACAACGCAATCGACGCGTCGGGCGACGAGAGCCACGCTGTGCGCATGATGGCCTTTTCGTCGACGGTTTGGTAGCGCTTCGGCTGCGACCCGATCCAGTCGGCGAGTTCGAACGACCAGTCGTGCACGCCGTGCCAGTCAACGCCTGCTTTGAAGATATTCGAGTTACGCGCGAGAGCGAGCGCCGTAAGAAAGCCGCCGTAAGAGCCACCCCAGATGCCGACGCGATTGGGATCTACATAGCGCAGATGCTGGAGATATCGGGCACCGGCAACGACGTCTTGGTACTCTGACGCACCCGTTGGTCCCCAGTGCGCGGGGTAGTTGAAGTCGTGCCCATAGCCGATTCCCAAGCGATAGTTCACCGATAACACGACGAAACCGCGGCTCGCGAGATATTGGTTCTCCGCGTACGTGTTCGAGTAATAGTCGATGTAATGCCACGTCAGGAGCATCTGTCGTGGCGGCCCACCATGAACGGAGATAAGCGCCGGGTGTCCTTCGTCTTCGCAATGCTGCGCATTGCCACAGGGCGGAAGAAAGAGTTGGCCGTGAATGAGCCAGCCGTCCGCGGCGCGGAAAGAGACTTCGCGCGGCGTGACAAGCAAGGCTGATGGAAAGTTCGCAGGAAGCTGGTCGGCATCGAGCACGCGACGCGGGCCACCGTCGAGCAGCGTTACCATGAACGGGCGCTGTGCAGTCGCGTCTTCGAACGCGACGGCCCCTCCCGCGAGCGCTACGGGACTCGCTTGCGTGCTCGCGCCGCTCGTGAGCTCGGTGATGCGGCCGCTTGCAAAGTCGACGCGGAAGAGATGCCGCCGGTCGTCATCGCCGGGCGTCCTTCCCGTGTTGGCGCTATAGATTATCGAACGGTCGTGGGGCGCGAGCGCGCGATCCATCACCATGAACGCTCCCGGCGTCAAGAGACGCGCGGAGCCGCCGAGCGACGAAACGAGATAGAGATGCGGCCAGTTGTCTCGTTCGCTCAAGAACAACAGATTGTTCCCCGGCTGCGTCCACTCGAGAAGCGGTCCGCCGCCGCTCTGTGGCAACGAATCTCGTGACGTGCCACCGCTCCGCCATGCGACGTGCGTAGCGCCGCTGCGCACGTCAGTTACAATGATCTCCCATGGAGTGGGATTCCAGCTTAGCGGATTGACCGGCGCACCGCCTTCACCGTGCAGTTTGACGAACGCGATCCGCGAACCGTCGGGCGACCAGCGCGGCATCGTGTCCAGCGACGTCGTAGGGTCGAGATACTGAATCGGCGTTGCATCGTTACGATAGATCGCGATGAAGGCGTGATCGCCGCGATTGGAAACGAACGCGAGCGCTGATCCGTCGGGCGACCACTCGAGGTTGTCGTCTTGTCCGCGGTCGAAGAACATGCGCTTCGCTTGCGTGCTGCCGTCAATCGGCACGACCATCACCGCACCACCGAGCGTGAATGCAACGCGCGTTCCGTCCGGCGAAATTGCGGGTGCGTCGCCATTGCCGAGCAAAACGGGAGAACCGCTGGTCGAGACTGACCAGACTTGCTCGAACTGCTGCACCGGACTCGATGCCGGATCGGGTTGTAACGGGAGCGGCCAGTTCGCATCGTGATCGCCGCCGCGCACGTAGACGACGTGCGTACCGTCCGTCGAGATTGCGACATCGCTGAGCTCTTGGCCGTCGTCCCCGTTGGAGACGAAGAGTTGGCGTGGCGTGTAATCCGGTGCGTGCGCGTACCACAGCGAGCGCACTCCCTGACGATCGAGAACGTACGCAATCGCCGTGCCCTGCGCGTCGCCGACGATGCTGTCGGGGAAGGGATAGCTCAGAACTTGCTCGAGCGAGAACGTCGCCGGAGCGGGCAATGCAATGGCACCGGGCGCCGCGAGCGCAATGGCAAGAGCGGCGACGAGCGCGCGAGTCCGTCCGCGCATGTGCGGCCTCCTAATAGTGATAGTTGAAGGTTGCCAGTCCATACGCGAAGACTGCCCACAGTCCGTAGAGCGCGCCCAGTCCGACGAGCACCTCTCCGAGCCGCGACAAGACTCCGCCCGGTCCGGTCGCTACACGATTGATCGCGTGGACGATCATGATGATTCCACCTATAATTGCGATGACGCCAAGCACGTAGAGCTTCGTGAGCGTTGGATCCAAGTTGAAGATCGACGCGCTCGAGGCCGCCGCTTGTAACATGCTCACCCAACCGTAAAGGACGGCGAGGAACGCGATCGCGCCCAAACGCGAACAGATGCGCAGCCAGCGCTGTCGCGACGTGAGCACGAATGGCACGTGGAAGAGCCTGCGCGCGAGCCAAGCGAAAAACCAAATCAGTAGCGTAAGCACGAAGATCGCGATCGTCGCGCCTGCGGCGAGCGATGCGGTGCCTTGCGCCATGAGTCCGCCGATGCGCTGGTACATTTCCACCGGAATGTCGTCGTCCGACGCGAAGGCGACGACGTTGCCGCTCGCGTCGGTTGCAAAGCGGAGATGCGTCTGTCCGTCGACGCGACGGTAGTCGAGTGGTCCGACCTCACGCCAGACGATAGGATCGCCGCTGAGCTGCACGAAGACGTTCACGGTGATCGTGCCGTCCTTACGCGCGGTTACTTTCGCTTGCTGCAGGCGCCAAAAGAGCGGCAGTCCCGTGTTCTCGCGCCGGCTCGAAAGATAGTAACCAGCGACGCGAGCCGCGTCGCGCTGCGGATGAGCGACGGTGGCTTCGTTCGGCGCCGTGTAGGGGAAGTAGCGATCGAGGAACGCACGGAAAATCGCGACGCGAACGCTCTCCGAGGCGCCTTGTTTGCCGGCACTGTTAAGCGATATGAAAAGGCCGACGTTCGCGTCGAGGATCAAGTGCAGATCGCTGTGGAACGCGTCAGTATCGCCGGCGTGCCCGATAATTTCGTGCCCGTTGCGATTCTCCTGATAAAATCCGAGATCCATCCCGTTGAGCAGCCCGGGAATCGAGATGTACTGACGGCTATGCATGAGGCGCGCAGTCGCCAGGCTCAATATCTGCGCGCCCGCGTAACTCCCATTCTGGAGTTGCGCGATCATGAAGTGCGCCATGTCGGTCGCCGACGACGTGAACGATCCAGCCGGCCATACTTGCACGTACTCGAAGGGGATCGTCTTCGGATTTGACGCGGAGAAGTATCCCGTCGACATATTCGGGCGCATGCGCGCGGGAAGCGGCTGCACGAACGTCGAGTCGTCCATGTTCAGCGGCGTGAGGATGTGCTGCTGGACGTACTGCTCGAACGGCTCGCCCGAGACGCGCTGCACGATGTACGCCGCCAGCGTTGCGCCATAGTTCGAGTACGCCACGACCTTGCCCGGAGGAAAGATGCACGGCGGTAGATGCGCGACGAGATAGTCGTGGAGCGAAACGAGCTTTCCGCTATTCTGCACGAAGAGGTCTTGAATCGTCTCTTGGAAGCCTGCCGTGTGCGTCATGAGGTCGCGCATCGTTATGGGTTTGCCGAAACGCTCTGGAATGTGAAAGTCGAGGTAGGTATTGACGTCGGCGTCGAGGTTGATCTTGCCGGCCTGCACGAGTTGCATCACCGACGTCCACGTGAAGAGCTTTGAGATCGACCCAATTCGGAAGAGCGTGCGATCGGCGACTACCGGCTGGTGCGTCTTGAGGTCGGCGTAGCCGTACCCATGCGCGAAAACGAGTTTTCCGTCGTGCACGACCGCGACGACGGCGCCCGTGATGTCGCCGCGCTGGATCGCATACGGCACGAATCCCGCAAAGAAACTGTCGAGGTCACTCGCCGTGAGCGACGGCGCCGCCGAGGCGGCGGGCGCGACCGGCGCTCCCAAGACGGGGCCGCCGGCGGCTCCGAGCGCGAAGCAAAACAGCAGCGCAGATGAGACGAATCCTCTCAATGCAAACTCCCCGGCCACGCGTACGGCCTGTTCGCCCAGTATAGGATATTTCGGACAGAAAATCAATATTTAGTTCATGCGGGCCGTGGTGAGGGCAACGACGCGCGCGGGTTTGGCATTGTCGTTGCGTAGCGCATGTGAGTATCCGGCAGAGTAGACGCAGCACTGTTCGGGTCCCATCGCGTAGTCGACGCCGTCGACGCGGAGGACGACGTCGCCCTCGAGCACGTAGACGATGTCGATTCCCTCGTGCACGAGCTCGCTGCTGAAGGCCGAGTGCGGATCCATGCGCACGATGACGAGATCAAGGTCGATCCCAGGAAGATGCAGGGCTTGATAGTCGACGCCGCGGCCACGCTTGACGCTGCTGCGGCTCTCTTTTCCGACGAAGTTCGGCCGCGATAGCTGCGTGGAGAATCCCAAGAACGTGCCGAGGTCCTGATCGAAGAACTGCGCGATGCGTGCAAGCCGCCCAAGCGAGATGTCGGACTCGCCTCGCTCCACCGCGCTGACGAACGACGCCGAGAGTCCGGCGCGGTCTGCAACGTCGCGCACCGTGACGCGATGGCGACCGCGCAAGTGCTTGAGAATCTTTCCGACGTCTGGAACCGCCGTCGCCGCCTTGTTCTTGTTCGTCTTCGCGACCTTCATCTTCTTCGTCATTTTCCTCGTCCGTTCGTCGGCGTACGCGCCGTCTACTTCACCGAATACGCGCGCGCGATCTCGAGCGCAACGTTC
>JASHPC010000082.1 GCA_030038335.1 Vulcanimicrobiota bacterium | reverse complement strand
GCCGGCGCGACGCCTTCGATTACGGCGTTGCCCGATTGCCAAAGCAAACTAGTCTCGCGCCCGTCTCAGGTGATCTTCGCCTGCGGCGACGGCGGGGTCTATGCGACGAACGTGCGCTGGACAAACTGGGGCGCGCCTTTTGCGGTCGCCACGGCCACGATGCACGCGAACGACTGCACGCCAAACTGCGCACAGGGACATTTCCACGTATACGCCGCGTACCTTGCGGCAACGGGACGCCAACGCTGCGCACGTGGTGTATCGGCATATCAACGCGTCGCGTACGTTCCGAGCACGAGAGGCGTACCGACGACGAGTTCGCGTCTCGATTGGCTTAATCTTATCTGCCGCTGACTAAGTCAACGAGCACGTAAACGCCTACTGTTTTGCTTGGAACTGTTTGGCGATTGCAGCCGGTATACGGTACCACTTTTCAAGTTGCTGCGCGTTCGTGACACCGCCGCCGGAGCCTAGGACCGCCCAGGCACCGCCTTTCATGCGAAGCCATGCGTTCACTTCGGCGTTTCCGTGCCCTGTTCCGAACGAGCATTGTGCCCATGTTTGAATCACGTAGCATGCGGGCTGCTCGACGTCGCTATTATGTTCGTGATGTTTCTCGTAGCTGACGAGCGCCGCGATTGCCGAGCTCTGCGGACTCGCCGAAGCAGATGCAACCATACACCCCACGAGAGCTACGCCTAAGATGCCGATGACACGCAGGTTCATCACAACTCCTCCCGCTCGCCGCTACGACGCTACGGCGCCCGGTCCCTTGCCTGCTCCGGACAGTAGAGGCAGGGTAAGACCAGGGCCATGAGAGCAACCTGGAAACCGCACGAAAAACACGGACGCTTGACGATGCAGAGCGATTTACCCGACAGCGTCTTCGCCTTTCCTAAGCAGCGTAAGGAACCGCTTACGGACGCGCGACACGTTCGCAATGCGGTCGCTCGCTTCGACCAAGTGACCGATGCATCCGATGCCGACCGTCAACTGGCGTTTTCGAACATCAAGAAGGCGGCGAAGCATTACAACGTCGAGATTGCGGAGTCGTCCTGGAACGATCTTGGAATTCATCCTCAGCCGCATCGCGCGAAGAGTGCGCGTAAAGGCGCCGCTACGCGCAAGCGCACCGGGATCGCAAAGGCCGCTGCGCGCAAAGCGGCCACGACGCGCGCCAAGCATCGCAAGAAGTCGCGTTGAGCGGACGCTACTGCTTCGAAAACTCGAGCGTCACGGTTCCGTCGCGATTCTGATAGACGGTCAAGTGCACGAGGCCCCGATCGAGCGTGAGAACCGCTGGAAGGTAACCGGCAACGCGAGAGTACTGGAAGATCGTCGTGCCGTCATGAACGCGTACGAAGAGAAGCACGTATGGCTGGTTCGCTTCCGCTCCCTCGGAGTAAATTTGTAGAATGTCGCCGTTACGATACGAAATCGTCGCGCAGAGATCTGCGTCGCCACAGTGCGTATACGACACGGCTTCGGCACCGTCGCTGAGAGTAACAGGCGGCAGCGTGCCCGTCTGAGCCGCAACGGCCGCTGGAACGAACAGAGCCGCCGCAATTGCGACGACGGTCGCGAATGCTCGCGTGGTCATCTTCGTCCTCTTCTTTCTTTTCATTGCGAGGTTGAAACTGCAGCCAGCGCGTCCGCAGCGCTGCGCGGCGGAAAGTTGTTCAAGTCCGGCTTCTGTTGACCGACGTTCCAGAGCATCGCCGCCGCTTCGGCACGCGTCAGCGGTCGTTGCGGATCCAACACGGAAATCGTGCCGAACGTTCGGCCTATCGTGTCGAGTTGGTGGTTCGGCGTCGTTCCCTGATCCTGGAGTAAGCAACTCGCGATCGCCGCAACGTACTCTCTCCCGATGCGCTCCCTATCGCGCCACGGCGGCAACTCGTAATACGCCTGCTGCGCATCAGCGGTCAGCATTGGATCGGGAGCACCGCAGTCGGCATACGCTTTGATCGCGAGCGCTTCTTCGCGCGTAATCGGCCTGTCTGGATAGAACCTCGTTCCGCTCGCAAGAACGATGCCGTCGTCGTGCAGGCCTTCTATCGCGGTGAAGTCGAGATCGGTTTGAGGAACGTCCGTGAAATACTGTCGCGCGTCCGTGTGCGACGCACTCAGCTCCTTCAGCGGATACGCTGCCCAGATCGCATCGTCCGCGTGCAAGAGCCAGCGCGCGAACTCTCTTCGCAACACCGGTTTATTAGGCTCGAAGACGCCGCCCGCCGGCCAAAAGACCTGCAACTGCGTCAGTTGATCGATATACGGCGCCGTAGAGACTCCGGCGAGATCGCTGAATGCGGGCGTGGGCGCCGCTGACGGCTGCGCGCTTGCAAGGGGGGCGGTTTTGGCGGCGTGACCGCTGGAGTGCGCGCACGATGCGAGCGCAATCACGAACACCGCCGACGCGAACGGCCATCGCATCCCGCCCACCTGCGGCGCGGGCCTGCGTCGAACCTGCCGTTGCGCGGTTAGGATTCGCGCTTAGGTTTCGTCGCCGACCTCTTCGCCGGCGTCGTCTTCGCCTTCATCCTCTTCGTCGAGATCATCGTCGCCCGC
>JASHPC010000010.1 GCA_030038335.1 Vulcanimicrobiota bacterium | reverse complement strand
CGAGCGGCGTCTGCGTCTCGATGACGACTTCGTTCCCTTGGTTCCCCGCCGTCGTGACGGTCGCGTCGACGAGCTTCATCGGCGCAAGCGCGTGCTGAACTTCGCCAAGCGTTATCGGCTTCGTGAAGCGCGCGTCGACGTCGGTGCCGCCGGTGAACGAAAGCCCGAGCCGCAACATGTGCGATGGCTGGAAACCCTGCCCGCCCTGGAAACCGTGGTAGAGCATCGCGCCGAGACCGCACGCGATCACGACGTACGAGATGAACGAGACGATGCGGAACCAGCCGACGATGTTCCAGTTCAGCCTGCGAAAGAACATCTATGCGTTCTCCGCTACGGTCGCGGTCTTCGAGAAGACGCCGACCTCGTTCGTGCGTACGCCCCAGAGCGGCGGCGCGGTGAGAACGTCGTTGTCGACGAGTAAATCCACGAAGAAGCGCGTTACGAAAACGGCGGTCAGAAGCGAAACGACGGTACCCCAGAAGAGCGCGAACGCGAATCCTTTCACCGTGCCGGTGCCGAGCATGAAGAGAACGCCTGCGCCGACGATCGTCGTGAAGTGGCTGTCGAAGACGGCCGTGAACGCGCGTTGGAATCCGACGCGCACTGCAGCGCGCATCGTCTTGCCGTTCCAAAGCTCTTCTTTGATGCGTTCGAAGATGAGGACGTTCGCATCGACCGCCATACCGATGGAGAGTACGAAGCCGGCGATGCTGGGCAGCGTCAGCGTCTCTTGCGAGATCGCGAAGATCGCGACCATCACGATGACGTAGATCGCCAGCGCGATATCCGCGAGAAATCCCGGCAGACGATAGACGAGAATCATGAAGAGCAGGACGAGCGCGATGCCGAGCGCCGCCGCCCAGAACGACTTCACCATGTCGATCTTGCCGAGCGTCGCGCCGATGCTCTCGTTCTCGATGATCCGAATCGTCGCCGGCAGTGCGCCAGCGTTGAGCTCGTTGGCGAGCTCGATCGTATCTTGCTGCGTGAACGACCCTTCGATCTCACCGCTTCCGTAGATCGCGCTGTCGATGTTCGGCGCCGAAACGAAGCGATGATCGAGGAAAATTCCGAGCGGCTTGTTGATGTTGTCGGTCGTCAGCTTTCCGAACTTCGCCGGATCGCGCGTCTGAAAGAAGACCATCGGCGATCCGCCCTGCTGCGCGTAGCCTGACTGCGCGCCTTTGAGATCCTTACCGGAGTAGACGACGGCGCCTGAAAGCGTATATGCCGTTTGGGAGACGTACTGCTCGGCCTCCTTGCGCTGTTTTGGTGGAAGCGCGTTGGGTTGCTTGAGCGCGTCGACGTACGACTGCGCGCGCGCCGCGACGTCGGCCGGAACGATCTTGAACTCGAGGACGGCTGCCGTTTCAAGGAGATGCTGCGCTTCCGCCGTCTGATTTTGATTGAGCCCTGGCAGCTCGACCAAGATCCTGTCGGTGCCGTACTTCGTGATCGTCGGCTCCGCGACGCCGAGTGAGTTGATGCGGCGGTCGATGACGTCGATCGTCTGCTCCTGAATCTGCGACGTAATCTGAGGCGCCTCCGCCGTCGGGTAGAGCTGCAGCAACAAGCGCGAGCCGCCGACGAGATCGAGGCCGAGCCGAACGCGCTGCTGGACCGGCAACGACGAAAGCACGGCGAGCGCCAGAACCGCGAGAATAACGACCGCCTTCAAGGGGGTCTTGAGCGTCTTCCAGTTCATGGGAGTTCGCCTCATTTCACCCCGATGGTGCCAACAGGCCTGCCTCTGACGGAAGACGGACGATATCCGCAGCCTGCAAAGGCATCTCAGGCGGCAGCTCGGCG
Source organism: Vulcanimicrobiota bacterium (assembly GCA_030038335.1). Lineage (GTDB taxonomy): Bacteria > Vulcanimicrobiota > Vulcanimicrobiia > Vulcanimicrobiales > Vulcanimicrobiaceae > Tyrphobacter. The sequence continues at coordinate 782 of JASHPC010000010.1, read as the reverse complement.
TACGAGAAGACCTCCAGGCGCAGCCCCGAGCGTGCGAGCAAGTCGGCGAGCAGCGGGCGAAGCGACGCTGTGCAGACGACGGCTGCTCGCTCCCGCGGTACACGCTCCGCGTACCGTTCGATCGACTCTCGGACGCGCATCGTCGTTTCGGGCGCACGTGCTTCGGCGTCGGACCATGCCTGCAGGAGGCCTCGCTCGAGAGCCGGCTCTAGAAGAAGCGGCGCGAGCAGAGCGCCTCTTCTCCTTATGAGATCGGGCACGATCGCGCGGCGCGCCGTTTCAGCCAGCTCTGCCGGCTCGCGCGCACCGGCGTCGACCATCGCCTCGAACACGGCCAGCAGGTCTCGAGGCCAGGCACGCTCGCGCAAGAGCAAAAGCAATGCACGGTGCACGCACGAGAGCGGCAGCGCCTCGCCGCCGATCTCCTTCACGAGCGCAGGTGCGCGCAGTCGAAGGTGCTCGAGCATCGTCTGAAGCTCTTGACGCCCGAGAAGTGCGCTAGCGTTCGTTCGAGCGGTCTCGGCAAGGTGCGATCCGAGAACTGAGATCGGATCGAAGACGAGCGCCCCGGCATCGACGAAGTGGTCGCGCGACGCCTGCTCGATCCACGCCGCTGGAAGCCCATAGACGGGGTCTGCGACGACGCTGCCACCGAGACGCTCGAGCACGTTCGCATCTGCGACGGCGAGCATGCGCTCCAACTCGAGCGCTCCGCGCGCGGCGGGCCGGTCGCGCACCACAATGGCGTACTCGCGCGGCCCGAGCTCGAAGTTATCGCGCAG
>JASHPC010000009.1 GCA_030038335.1 Vulcanimicrobiota bacterium | reverse complement strand
GTCGTGCTAGAAGGCGAGTTTACGACCTGCTGGCAGGAGCACGCGTACTTACAGCCCGACGCGGGCGTCGCGTACTGGGACGACGACGGGCGCCTCGTTCTTGAAACGGCCGGTCAGTGGCTGCACGAAGATCGCCGTCAGATCGCAGCGATGTTCGAGATGCCCGAAGAGCGCGTCATCGTGCGCTATGCGAAGATCGGCGGCGCGTTCGGCGGCCGCGAGGACCTGTCGTTGCCGCCGCTCGTGGCGCTGGCAGCCTGGAAGCTCAAGCGTCCTGTCGCGATGCAGTGGAGCCGGGAAGAGTCCATCATCGGGCATCACAAGCGCCATCCATTTTTCATTACGAGTAAGTGGGGTGCGAAACGCGACGGCACGATCGTCGCGGCGCAGACGCGCCTCGTCGCCGATGGCGGAGCCTACGCGTCGACGTCCGTCGAGGTACTCAAGTGCGCGACGATCTTCGCGACGGGGCCGTACGAAATTGAGAACGTCGCGACAGACGGCATCGTGTGCTATACGAACAACGTTCCCTGCGGTGCGTTTCGCGGATTTGGCGCTCCGCAGGCGCATTTTGCCGCCGAATCGATGGTCACGCGCTTAGCCCACGCACTCGGCGTCAGTCCTGCCGACGTGCGCCGCAAGAATCTCTATCGCGAAGGAAGCATCGAATCGACGGGACGTCCTCTTCCGGCAGGCGTCGGCGCGCACGACGTTTTCGAACGATGCCTGGAAGAGTCACGTGTGTTGCTCCCGGTTCCGCTGCGTAATGGGAGCGCATCATCGCTTCGCCGCGGCGTCGGCATCGCGTGCGGTATAAAGAACGTCGGATACTCCTTCGGTTTTCCAGAGCAGGCGACGGCAACCGTCGAGCTCGACGTCGCGTCGGTCGCGATACGCGGTGCGCTCATCCGCATTGGAACGGCCGACGTCGGGCAAGGCGCGCATCTCATTTTGCGGCAGATTGCCGCGGAGACGCTCGATCTCGCGCTCGATCGCGTGACGATGATCACCGACGACTCGTCGGAGTCGCCCAATGCCGGCTCTGCCTCGGCGTCGCGGATGACCCTCATGGGCGGAAGAGCAGTGAAGGACGCCTGCGAGGAGGCGCGACGGAAGTGGCTTGCCGGCGAGACGCCGGCCGCAACGGTGCAATACCGGCCGCCACGCACGACTGCGCTCGATCTCGAAACCGGAGAAGGCGTTCCCAACTATTGCTACGGCTACGTCGCGCAGGCGGTTGAAGTGGAAGTCGACACGCGCACCGGGCTCGTGCGCGTCGTGCGTGCGATCAGCGTGCACGACGTGGGGCGCGCGATCAACAAGCAGCAGGTCGAAGGACAGATCGAAGGCTGTCTCGCGCAGGCGATGGGCTTTGCACTGACGGAAAACTTCCAATGCAAAGACGGGAAGATTCTCACGCCGTATCTTTCGACGTATCTCTTGCCAACCGCACTCGACATGCCGGAGATCCATCCCGTCATCATCGAGAACGCTGATCCGAACGGTCCGTACGGCGCGCGCGGCATGGCGGAGATGGCGCTCGTTCCGTTTGCGGGCGCCGTCGCAGCGGCAGTCTTTGACGCGACTGGCGCATGGGTGAGCGATCTCCCCATGACGCCCGAACGCGTTCTGCGAGCGTTGAAGGGAACGAACGCGGTTGCAGTTCCCGTCGCATAACTAGCGAGTCGTGATGCGAAAGGCTCCTTCGAACAAGTAGTCGCGGAAGCGGTACTCGAGGTGATGCGAGGTCGTGCAGTGTGATACGCATTTAGGTCGAAATATCGATGCGCACTCGCCGCCTTGATAACGAACGCTCGTAAAGGCGATGCCGTCTAAAGCATTTTTTTCGTATAAGGCGAGTCCATAGCGTTGAGCAGCGGCATACTTATTGGGGTCGGGATCGTATCGTGGGTCTGACGGCGGCTCCGCGCGGATGTCATCGCAGTTGCCATTGATATTCACCTGATAGACTCGCATGTCGAGGCGTTCGTTCGGTAACCGCGCATTGCGTAGAAAACGAGCGCGATGGAAGGACGTTTCGGCAACGGCGGTTGACTCGTCGGCAGCAGCATAGTAGAGGCCGAACGTGCCGTTTCCGAATCTGCTAGGTCTTGCGTGTGTGAACGCGGCCATGATTGGCGTCGTGCCCGCACCCGCAATCCGGTCGGCGTCACGAACCAGATGGAGGTCGCCGGCCTCTTCGAGAATGCGTGGATTGGTTGCGGCGCTGATTGCGATTACCGTGTCGAGATCGGCTGGATCGGTGACGTCGTCAAATATCCCAATGACTGGATATCGGAAAGGGATGATGTGATACGCGCCGGCCCATGCAAGCGCGCTTACCACCCGCGCTCTCCGTCAAGGTAACGCCTGACGAGGAACAAGTCGCTCACCTTGCCTGCGAGCATCAGCTCAAGCGGTGCGTGTCCTTTGAAGAGCGGGTCGTCGTTTGGATTTCGGACCCAGGAATCCGCGGCGTCTTTACGAGGAAGCAGGATCTGAAGCGCAGAGAAAATCCCGAAAATGTAGGAGATACGTTCTAGCGTGTCTCGCGAGAGACGGGCCTTGTCCGTTTCCTTGATAACTTTGAAGAACGTGGAGCGAGGGAGGCCGAGGAGCTTTTGGCGCTCCCCCGAGGAGAGATTCCACCGGTTCGCGATCTTCTGAAAGGTCCTGATGGCCGGGCGAGAGGCTCGTGCCGACTCACCCAGGATGTGGCCTGGTCGTGCGAGGAGTTCCACAG
>JASHPC010000081.1 GCA_030038335.1 Vulcanimicrobiota bacterium | reverse complement strand
TCGGGACAACCGACGGCATCGACGATTCTTCGCGACGTGACGGTCTTCGCGGTGGGCGGCCTCGTGCAGCCCGAGACACCGCAGACTCCGGCGCCGAACGGCCAGCCCGCGGTCAACGTGCCGCGATCGGTAACGCTCGAGGTGACGCCGCAACAGGCGGATCTCCTCGCGATGGCTGACCTCAACTCGACGCTTCGCCTCGCGCTGCGCCCGAAAGGCGACACGACGGGCACGACGCAGCAGCTCATCTTTGCCTCGGCTACGACGTACGCGCAGCCACCGCCGGCGATGACCGGCCCGGCACCGGCGGCACAGCCACCCGCGCGCCCGCAGCGCCCGATTCAGTACTCGCCCGTCGAGATCATCGACGGCGATCAGATCGGGGCTCCTGACGACTCGGGAAGCGGATCCTCGAGATAACGCCGTGCCTGATATCTTCTTCATCATCGGCTCGAAAGGCGGAGTCGGTGCGACGACCCTTGCCACGACCGTAGCGACGAAACTCGCGAAGGACGGAGCATCGACGCTCCTCGTCGACGGCGATCTCTCCGGACGGCGCGCGGGCGCGGTGCTCTTCAACGCGATTGCCAAGATCGACGCGAAGCGCTCCGCAGACGAGTTCGCGATGACCGAGGTCGCGCAGAACCTGACGCTCTTTGAGATGGCTGCGTCGATTCACGACGGCTTCACGATCAAGCCTGATAAGGTGGAGCGAGTGCTGCGCGAGGTCTCCGAAGGAACGCAGTACATCGTCGTCGATGCAGCGCAGCCGTTTGCCGCAGCCGTACGTCCGTTTGCCGTGCGTGCCGCACAGTTCGTACTCGTCGTCGAGCCGTCGATGCTCGGCGTCACGGGTGCTCGCGTCATGCAGCTCGAGCTGCTCAAGTTCGGCGTTCCCGAGTCGAGGCTCAGCGGAGCGATCGTCGCACGCGACGCGCGCAGCCGCGTGCCGACCGCCGAGATCGAGCGAGCGCTCAAGATCAAAATCAACGGAGAAATTCCGGCCAACGACGACAAGCGGTTCGACAAAGCAATCGCTACGTTCGCCGATGCACTAAAAGAAGGCCCGCGATCGTCGGATCTCCTCGTGCTTCAGCCTTCGACGAACACGCCGCTCGGCGAGCGTCGCATGATCGATCGCAGTCGCCAAGCTGGCGAGGGCGCGTCGACGAACGGCACGCAACAGCGTGCGGCGGACACGATGACGAAACGCCAGCGCAACGAGCGCTCCGCGCTCAAATCGGAGATCCACCGCGAAATTTCCCGTCGCATCGACTTCGCCGCGATCGGCGCGAACGCAGACCCTCTGCGCCTCGAGCAGTTGCGGTCGGAAGTCGACAGCACGATCTCGGAAGTCATTGCGCGTCACAGCGACGTCGGATCGGCAGAAGACGTCGCGCGCCTGCGCCAAGACATCATTCACGAGTGCCTCGGTCTTGGCCCGCTCGAAGACCTCATGGCCGATCCGGACGTGAGCGAAATCATGGTCAACGGACCGGAGAAAATCTACGTCGAGCGTGGAGGGCGCATCGAGCTCTCCGGTATGACGTTCAACGACACGCACCAGTTGCGGCTCGTCATCGAGCGCATCATCTCGCCTATCGGACGTCACATCGACGAAGCCGTCCCAATGGTCGACGCGCGCCTTCCCGACGGATCGCGCGTCAATGCGACGATCGAACCGCTCTCGATCGACTATCCGACGATCACGATCCGTCGCTTCGCGAAGGATCGCCTGACGGCCGACGACCTCATCGCAAAAGGGTCGCTCACGGCCGAGATGGCGGATCTGCTCCGCGCGGCGGTCGAGTCGCGGCTCAATATCGTCATCAGCGGCGGCACCGGTTCCGGTAAGACGACGTTGCTCAACGTGCTCTCCGGATACATTCCGTCGGCCGAGCGCATCATCACGATTGAGGACGCCGCGGAACTTCAACTGCACCAAGATCACGTCGTGCGCATGGAGACTCGTCCGGCAAACGTTGAAGGACGGGGCGCCATTCCGATTCGCGAACTGGTTCGCAACTCGCTGCGCATGCGTCCGGACCGAATCGTCGTTGGCGAGTGCCGTGGCGGAGAAGCGCTCGACATGCTTCAAGCCATGAACACGGGTCACGATGGATCGCTGACGACCGTGCACGCCAACACGCCGCGCGACTGTCTCTCTCGTATAGAGACGATGGTCCTCATGGCCGGCTTCGAAATTCCCGTTCGCGCCATTCGCGAACAGGTCTCCGGCGCCGTCGACGTCATCGTGCAGACGTCTCGTCTGCGCGACGGTAGCCGTAAGGTCACGTCCGTCACGGAAGTCGTCGGCATGGAAGGCGACATCATCTCGACGCAAGAGATCATCCGCTTCGACCAGCAAGGCGTAGACAAAGAAGGGAAACTCGCGGGGCACTACGTCTACACCGGCGTGCAGCCGAACTTCTTGCGGCGCTTCGAGGAATACGGAATTAGCTTCCAAATCGAGCGGTTGAGCCAGATGCAGCTCTCCGTGGCCGCGTGGTAAGCGCCTGACCATGGCAGCCGTCGCACCCTTTATCGTACTCATCGGCGTCGCCGGCGCGGTCGCGATCGCGTGTTTCACGTTCTGGGATCGCCTGATCGTTTGGGTTGCCTCGCACCTCGAGCCCTATCGCAAGATGCTCGAACGCGCTGCAATTCCGATCAAGGCCGAAGAACTCGCGATGATGGTGATCGTCGCCGCGACCGTGCCGTGGGGCGTGCTCGCGTTCGTCCTGAAGCCCTCGCCGATCCTCGGCATTCTCTTGCTCGGAGGCACGTCCACCGTCGCGTACATGGGCGTGCAGGGCTACGTCAACTTCAAAATCGGCCGGCGTCTTACGGCGTTCAACAATCAACTCGAGATCGT
>JASHPC010000080.1 GCA_030038335.1 Vulcanimicrobiota bacterium | reverse complement strand
CGAGACCTTCACTGCGTCCGGCAAGGTCCTCCATCCGAAGACGCGCGTCACCTTTGCTTCCACGAAGCTGCGCAATCGAGATGAGTTCGCAGAGGTGCGCGTATCCTGTCGCTGTCTCGACGAGGAGCACGATGCGTGCGCCGTCCTCAAACGTCAGCTCAGTGCCGACAATCGCCTCCACCCCGCACGCACGCGCGTGCGCGGCAAAGCGGACCGCACCGTAGAGACCGTCGCGGTCGGTGAGCGCAATCGCGGTGAGCCCAAGCTCCGCAGCACGCTCGACGAGTTCCTCCGGATGCGATGCGCCTTCGAGGAACGTGAAGTTCGAGTACGCATGGAGTTCCGCATACACCTCAATCGTAGGCGCCGCGGAGATACCAGCGCGAGCCTTGACGGTAGATGCGCAAACGCGACGCGTCATCGAGAAGCACGTCATACTCGTCTCTCGCGATGGGAGCGTCCGCGAACCAGCCTTCTTCGATGCGCCACGGCCCTTTGCACTCGGTAACCGAACGTCCGTCGACGACTGCGGGAGCACCTCGCTTCACCACGACGCCGATCTCGCGCACTGCGAGCAAACGAAGTTGCGCGACGAGCGCTTCGGGTGCACCGCTTGCTTTGTTCGGGACAACCGCGAGCGAAGCGAAGGGTTCGTACGAAAACTGGCGTTCGAGCGCGTGTGCTGCACGGATGTGCGCACGTCGAGGCGGTTCTCCGGTTGTCGCTTCGAGCCGGGCGAGCGCGACGGCGACGCGTCGCGGATCGACGTCATCCGCAGGAAAGAACGACATTGCCTCTCCACCCTCTTCCAATCGCGCGGCGCGTATGCGCAACCCCACGATGGGGGACGCAAACGTGCTCTCGTAGAGTTTTGCGCGGAGAACGTCGCCGAGCATTCTCTCGTCGGCGCTCGGCAGTGCAACCGGCACGTCGACGCGCCGCTCGTTGCCATCTTCGAGTTCGAGCGTCAGTTCTAAGGCACCGGCGCGTTTTCCACAGCGTTCCAGATCCGCACAGACGCGCGCGAGCACGACGCACAATGCGAAGAACAACTGTGCCTGCTCCTCGATGCTTCCTTCACCAAAAGCGGATGCTTCGATGGCAATGGCATGCGCTCGAGGAAGAAACGGCGTTCGATCCTCCCCACGAGCGCACGCGTGCCATTGCGCCGCCTGCATTCCGAAACGGCGCACGAACGGACCATGCGGAAGGCGCGCGAGCTCGCCGAGCGTCGCGATGCCGAGCATCCGCAACCGCTCGCGAATGCGGCCGTCCACGCCAAGCACGTCGAGCGAGAGCGGCGCGAGAAACGCGCGCTCGTTTCCGGCGGCGCAGATGGTTCCGTCACCGTTTTGCGCCGCAGCATATGCCGCAAACTTGTTCGCTCCGGCTCCGATGCGAACTGCAAGGCCGTACGGCACGAGCGTGGCGTGCGTTTGCGCAATCCATTCCCGCACGTTTCCCGGGGCCCCGCACATGTCGACGTATGCATGCCCGGGCCGAACGTCGTCGACGAGCGGTGAAACCGCGTCGAGTGCATCGAGCATCGCCTCCCAATGAGGTGCGACAGAATCTGCGTCGGAAAGCACGCAGAGCAGAAGCGATGGTGCGCGTTCTACGGCAAGCATGGGATGCAGACGCTCTCGTGACGGACGCGCACGCGCAGCGCGCCGGGAACCGATCGCTCGAAACGAACGCGAACGTGTGCCGCCGTCGCGAGCGCCGGTGGAGGCGACGTCGTGATGACGAGCAGCAGCGTTCCGTTCTTATGGGCGAGCCCCGCGAGGCGCGACCACACCGTCGGTCTCAGCGTAGGCGCTTCGAGCGCAACGACGGAGCACGCGTGCGAACGCAAGAGCGTATCCGCCACCCGTGCCGTAGCGAGCGGAACTGGGGCCGGCACGACAAGGAGACGCTCGAGCGTCACGCCTGCCGCTGCAAGCCCCGGTGGATAGGCCTCGCCGTCGTCGACGAGCGCTGCGAGACCCCGGCGGGTGGCTTTGGCCAGCACCCGCGTCGCGACAGCCCACCGGCCCGAACTCAAGGGCCCTTCGAGCGTCGTCAGCGTTCCCGTAGGAAAGCCCCCACCAAGGAGTGCATCCAGCGCAGAAATTTCGCAGGGAAGGCGCCCTCGGCCAGGCGGCATAGCCGCGGAACGGAGCCGTTCACGAAGCTCCTCAAAGGCCGCTTTCCTTGCCGCCGGGACCATGGACCTACCATGCTAATCGAACGTATGTTCGATAGTCAATCCCACCCGAGGCTCTTTTTAGCGCCCCCGCTTTTCGGCCAGCCTGTCGGATTTCCGGATCGTTCCGAATGCTACGATAGCGCCGAGCGCGAGCAGCAGCACGGCAAAGAGCAATCCGTCGCGAAATGCCGCAACCCACTCGGGCTTCGCAAGCGTACTGCCGGCCAGCATTCCCGCGTGCTGAAGCTTCTGCGCGCGTGGAGATGCCAGTGCGTGAACGCCGTGCATGTAGCTGAACGTCACCACGGTTCCAATCAGCGCGATGCCAAAAGCGGTCCCGATTTGCCGCACGACCGAGTTCATGCCGGATGCAAGACCGGATCGTTCGTGCGGGACCGTGCCGGTAGCGACGGCAACGATCGCAGGATTCCCCAGCGCGAGCGCTACGCCGACGAGCACGAAGCCGGGAATGAGAACGTACCAATCTGATTGCGTGCTCTCCGGCGAAACGAAGTGAAGCACCGCAACACCCACGGCGCCGCAGAGCATGCCGCAGCTCACGAGCGCGCGTGCGCCGACGATAGGAACAGCCCGGCCTGCAACCGGCGATAGCCCGAGCACGACGATCGTCATTGGGATCAGCGCGACGCCGGTTTTCAACGGAGAGAATCCGAGGGCGTTCTGCAGATAGAGCGTCAGAAAAAAGAGCAGCCCGAGCGTGGCAGCGCTGAGAAGGAAGACGGCAACGGCCGCACCGCTGAAGCTTCGATTGCAGAACAGCGTGAGATCGTAGAGCGGATCGTCCGCTCGCAACTCCATGACGATGAAAACCGCGCCGAGAATGCCGCCCGCGACGAACAGGGCGATCGGCAGCGCGGTCACGCTGCCATTCCCAGAGTTCAAGAAGATGAGCGCG
>JASHPC010000079.1 GCA_030038335.1 Vulcanimicrobiota bacterium | reverse complement strand
GCCGAGATCCGCGCGCAGTTCGACGCGTTTGCGCGAACGGGTATGCGACTCGACCACGTCGACGCACACAATCACATGCACGTTCATCCGACGCTTCTCGGCGCGATCGTCGCCATCGGCCGGGAGTACGGAATGAAGGCGATGCGCGCGCCCTTCGAGCCGTTTCGACTCTCGGTTGCCGGAACTGTAAACGCCGTCGTCGTGGCGCCGTGGGCCGCGCGGACGCGCGCAGTGTTGCGCGCCGCGGGAATCCGAACGAATGACGCGGTCTTCGGCCTGAACGACACCGGACGGCTCGACGAAGCGCGAGCCGTCGAGATCGTGGAGCGCGTGCGCGAAGGCCTCAGCGAGCTCTACTGCCACCCCGCAGCCGCGGCTTCCGGGTACGCGCGCGAAGAAGAGCTAGGCGCGCTTCTGAGCCCGCGCGTTCGCAGCGCGATCGAGCGCCACGGAATCGTTCTCACGCGCTACGGAGACGTGGCGTGATCGTCGTGCCCGCATGGCTGTCGTGGGCGTCGTTTGCGCTCGCAGTCACAAGCCTATCCTACACGATCTTCGCGCTCGCCCGCGTCCTCGCGCCCGCGCCCAGCGCGAGCGCCGCCGTTTCGCCGTCGCCGTCCGTCACGCTCCTCAAGCCGCTTGCCGGCCTCGAGCCCGACCTCGAAGAGAACCTCCGTTCTTTCTGCAACCAAGAGTATTCGCGATATCAAACGATCTTCTGCAGCCTCGAGCCACGAGATCCCGCGCTCGCAGTTGCCGAGCGCGTCGCCGCCGACGCGCCGGCATGCGATGCGAGCGTCGTCGCCGGCGGAGGCGGCGCGCCACTGCGCAATCCGAAGATCGCGAACGTCGCGGCCGCGATGCCCCATGCAAACGGCGACATCGTCATCATTGCGGACAGCGACATGCGCGTGGAACCCGACTATCTTCGCAAGGTTACGGCGGCCTTCGCGGACGGCCGCACCGGCGCGGTGACGACGCTCTACGGCGCGCGCGCGACTGAGAGCCTCGCCGCGCACGTTGGCGCACTCTTCGTCAATGACTACTTTGCGCCGTCGGTGCTCGTCGCGCTCGCGCTGCAACCGCTGCGCTACTGCTTCGGAGCGACGATGGCCGTACGCCGTAGCGTTCTCGACGAGATCGGCGGCATCGACACGATCGGAGGGACGATCGCCGACGACTACGCGCTCGGCGCGCTCGTCAGCCGCTGCGGATATCGCATTGCGCTCGCGAGCGCCGTTCCGCTGACGCTCGTCTCCGAATCGAGTTTTGCGGCACTCTTTGCGCGGGAGCTTCGTTGGGCGCGGACGATTCGCTCGGTTCGTCCGCTCGGATACGTGGGAACGATCGTCGAGTATCCGATCGTGCTCGGCGTCATCGCCGTTCTTCTCGCTGCAAATCTTTTGGCGGCGCTCGCTCTTCTGGCGGCGTGCGTCGTTGCACGATGCGCGCTGCATGTTTGCGCGCATCGCCGTCTGCGGATTCCGGGCTTGCCGAGACCGTGGCTCATCCCGTTGCGAGAAGCGCTCGGCGTCATGGTATGGGCGTGCGGACTCTTCGGGTCAGCCGCACGCTGGCGCGAGCGCGCCGTGAGCATCGGTCCGAAAGGTTGCTGACGTTGCGCTAGCGGGTAATACTCTCCGATCTTGCGTCCGCGGCTCATGCCGCGCATCGCTCGCGCCGCGCTCGCAGTTGCGCGACTTTCCGCCGCCTTAGCCGGGTACGGAAATCTGCGTGATGTGAAAGAGATGGAAGAAGAGGATCGTGGAGCCGGCGCCGAGCGCGGCGCCGCCCAGGACCTGCAGCACGGTGTGGGCTCGTAAGTAAACGCGCGCCCAGCAGACCATCGGAATCAGCACCAAAAACGGTAAGGGCTGGTGCCCGAAGAGCAGCATCAACGCGACGAGCGGCGCGGTGATGCCGAGCGAATGCGTGCTGATCTTCCAATATCGCGTGATGAACTGGACGAGGATCGTGGAGACCGTATAGCCGAGCATCGCGGCGATCATGACGCGCGGCGCGCGATCGAGATAGAGCACGATCGTTCCAAGCGTGTAAAAGACGACGAACGCGCTGAAGATCGCCTCGCGCTCGTGGCGCACGGACATGTCGAGGTCCGAGATGCGGTCGATTGCGTAGAGACGAAAGACGTAGAGCATCGGCCCGATCGACGTGAAAACCGTCGAGAGGAAGAGCAGTCGCCAGAAGTCCAGCGTGTTGTGACCGCCGACGTGCGCGAGGATCACGAAGAGCGCCAGCGCCGTGAGAAACGGGTTGAAGATCGTCGAAATGATGCGCGCAAGATCGCGCCAAATCCGCCGATTCTTGATGGGGACGACGATGGGCGCGCTGAGGTCCTGCCTCATCGGTTCCTCCTTCAGGTCTGATGGGTACGTTCTCCTGGAAACGAGCCGCTGCGGCAAGGGCCGCGGCAATTGAGGGGGAAGCAAAGCGAATGGTCATCGAGGGTATTGAACGTCCGGCCGACGTCAAGGCGTTATCGCGCGCGGATCTCGACGTGCTCGCACGCGAGATCCGCGACATGCTCGTGGTCACGTGCTCGCGCAACGGCGGCCATCTTGCGCCGAACCTCGGCGTCGTCGAGCTGACGCTCGCACTCCACCGGGTGCTCGATCTTCCTCCCGACAAAATCGTCTGGGACGTCAGCCATCAAGCGTACGTGCACAAGATTCTCACCGGGCGACGCGATCGGTTCCACACGCTGCGCCAGGGCGGTGGAATCTCCGGATTCTCGATGCGCAGCGAATCACCGTACGACGTCTTCGGCGCGGGACACGCGTCGACGAGCGTCTCGTCGGCGCTCGGCATGGCGATTGCGCGCGACCTCGCCGGGCGTGACGAAACGATCGTCGCCGTTCTCGGTGACGGAGCGCTGACCGGCGGTCTTGCCTACGAGGCGATCAACAACGCAGGGCAACTCGGCTCGAACTTCATCGTCGTTCTCAACGACAACGAAATGTCCATCGCGCCGAACGTCGGCTCCATCGCATCGTATCTCTCCATCCTTCGCAGCAAGCGTTTCGCAAACGCGGCGCGCGAGAAGGCAAAGGACGTCTTGCACCGCATGCCGTTCGGACGCATGGCGCGCAAAGCGCTCACGGCCGCGGAGATGGGAGCGATGCACTTCGTTTCGCCGGTCGAGAAGACGACCGTCATCTTCGAAGAGCTCGGCTTCCGTTACATGGGGCCGGTCGACGGGCACAACATCGATCAGCTCGTCGAGGCGATCTCGACGGCGCGGGGCATCGAAGGCCCGGTGCTCCTGCACGTTCGCACGCTCAAAGGCAAAGGCTACGAGCCGGCGGAGAAGGACTCGCGCACGTTCCACGGCTGCGGCGCGTTCGACGTCGAGAACGGCAAGCTCGAAGTGAAGCC
>JASHPC010000078.1 GCA_030038335.1 Vulcanimicrobiota bacterium | reverse complement strand
GTCGTTGACGAGTGCACGGGACGCGTCATGAACGCAAACCTTGGCGAATATCTCTTGCCTTTGCATGCAGACGTCGGCGAGATGGACGCGTTTATCGTCGAGGAAGACGACCCGCACGTGAATCCGATGGGCGTCAAAGGCGTCGGAGAGATTGGCGCGACCGGCTCTGCCGCGGCGGTCGCCAACGCCGTTTTTCACGCGACGGGCGTGCGCGTGCGCGACCTCCCGATACGGCCCGAGAAGCTGCTGCTGCGAATGCTGGATTTAGGGAATCGTCATGACGGCGTCGGCGATGGGCGTCACGTTTCCACCGACCTCGATGCCGTCCGCTCCGCGTTCCCCTCGAATGCGGACGTGCAGTAAGCTCCGGCGACCGATCTTCGTCCCCTGTTCGCTGACGAAGGTCGTTCCGTCTGCCGTTGCGCAAAGTCCGTACTCCATCATGTACGCGGCAAGCGGACCGGTTGCGCTTCCCGTTGCGGGATCCTCGATGATGCCAAGCTCGGGAGCGAACATGCGCGAATACGCACCTGCACTCGTCGGCGCGAAGACGAAGAGTCCGATCGATTGACCGATTGCTTCTTCCAGCTCGTTGAGAGCCGCCGGATCGACGCGCGCGCGATCGACCGCGTCGCGATCCGTCACGGCGACGAAGAGCATCGGATTGCCGGCGCTGTAGACGTGCGGAAGAACGTCGGGAAGTAAGTCCCACTCGCGCAAGTCGAGCGTACGCGCGCAAGCCGCGCGGTCGCACTCGCCAACGTGCGTGATGGCGGGCGTCGAGAGCCAGATCATCGAGCCGTCGGTGCGAACCGCAACGGGCCCGACGCCCTCCTCCAAAAAGAATGCGGAGACGCGCTCTCCGACGATTCCGTGCTCTCGCGCGACGAACGCAGCGCCGATCGTCGGATGCCCTGCGAATCGCAGCTCGCGTGCCGGCGTGAAAATTCTCGCGCGCGCAGCGCAGTCTTTACGCGCCGACGGCATGAGGAACGCGGTCTCGGAGAGGTTGAGCTCGCGCGCGATTCGCTGCATGAGCTCCGGCGCGAGGTCGTGCCCTTCGTAGAAGACCGCGAGTGCGTTGCCTTCCAACGCTGTGTCGGTAAAGACGTCAACGACCCGATAGCGAAGAGTCTGTGCCATGGAATCCGTGTTGCCTTCAGCGCGCGATGCTCCTTCTCGTCAGGCTCGCCGCGCGCTCGTTGCGGCAGCGCTTGGGTGGGGGATGGATTCCTTCGATTTCTATCTCTACGTCTATGCGTTGCCCGGGATCATCGCGTCCTTCGCAGTCTCGAAAGCGCTGGGTGGACTGCTCGCGACCGAAACGCTCGTTGCGAGCGCCTTCGGCGGGATCGCGATGGGCGTTCTCGCCGACCGCATCGGCCGCAAACGCGGGCTCTTGCTTACCATCGGGTGGTACGCAGCGTTCACCGCGCTCTGCGCTTTTGCACAGAGCTACGCGCAGCTTGCCGTGCTGCGCACGCTGGAAGGTATCGGGTTTGGCGGCGAATGGGCTGTCGGAGCCGCACTTGCCTCAGAATGGTCGAGTCCGAACGCGCGCGGACGCAACCTCGGATTCGTGCAAAGCGCGTGGGCGATCGGGTGGCTCTGCGCCAACGTGGCGTTCCAAGTGACGGTTGCAACGGTTCCATCTGCACATGCGTGGCGCATTCTCTTCGCGCTCGGAATTCTGCCGGCGCTAGCGCTGTTCTTTATGCGGCGCGGCGTGAGCGATGCGTATCCTGCGCTGCAAACGGAGCGTGAACGTGTGAGCCCGGTCGCCATCGTCCGCGGGCAGCTCGCACGAACGACACTACTCGCGACGATGCTGGCAGTGGGGTTGCAAAGCGCCTATTATGCTCTCTTCACGTGGATGCCGTCGTACCTGTCAAGCCAGCGCGGATTGCCGTCGATCACGACGGGCTCCTATCTTTACGCGGTTATCGCGGGCTCTTTTTTTGGATACGTCAGCGCGGGTTTCGTCAGCGACGCACTGGGAAGGCGGACAACGTTTATCGCGTTTGCCATTTGCTCCGCGCTCATGGTGCCCATCTACCTCGCAGGCGTGACGCAGTCGTGGCAACTCTTGCCAGCCGGATTCTTTCTCGGATACTTCGTGTCCGGAATCTTCAGCGGCTTCGGCCCGTTCTTGAGTGAACTCTATCCGACGGCAGTGCGCGCGAGTGGCCAAGGATTCTGCTACAACGTCGGACGCGGTATCGCCGGGGCCGCGCCGTATCTCGTGGGTTTATTCGCGTCACGCGGAACGCTTGGAACGGGAATGATCGGCGTTGCAGTTGTGTCGTACATGATCGCCATCGTCGCTCTCCTGATGTTGCCGGAGACGAGGGGCCGCAGCCTATGCTAACGCGGAGTTTGCCTAGGGAACAGTCGCTACGCCTTACGAACGCTTCTTGCGTTTTCGGGTGCTGCGCGCCAGGGTTTCGAGGATATCTGCACCCTGCTGAACCGCTTGCCCGGCGGTCTCGATCGCTTCGCCGACACGTTTCGCACGTTTTGCGCCGCGACGAATACCCGCAGCGGTTTTCTGTGCCTTCATCTTCGGATTCTTAGCGGCCGTCTTCTTACGTCTTTTCGCGATCTTGCGAGGCATGTTCTTCCTCCTCAATGGTTGCCAGGATTCCCAGCAGTCTCGCGATTAAAACACATGTCGGCCGGCAGCTCTACTTAGAGAATCTCGCGGTCGGGCTATAGCAACGGCGCTCCGACGACGTATTCCGTGAGCGCGGCATACGACTCGAAAGGCCGCATCACATCGTTTACGGGCCCAAGAACCGACGTTTCGCAGACGACGAGTTACACGTATTACCCTGACGATGACGCGAGCTTAACTCTACGTGGACAGCTGGAAACCGTAACCAACGCCGTAAGCCAGTCGGTATCGTACGGGAGCGCGGCCTCACCCTACAATGGCTATAACATCTACGGTGGAGCGCGTAGCTACACAGATGCCAACGGCGTCGTGACGGAGGCTGGATACGACCAACTGGGTCGTGTCACGACGCTGATACTTAAGGGCGTGTCGGGCGATCCCGATGACCTTACGACGACATTCACATACGATCCTGACGGAAATCTCACGTCAGTTACCAGCCCCAACGGCAACCAGTTAGGTTTGAGCTACGATACGACTCGCCGCCTAACCGACCTAACCCGCGCCGACGCGTCTGGAAATCAGCACGAGCAACTGGCGTTTGCCTACAACGCTGTTAGCCAACTTACGTCGCAGAGTGCGGCCTACTGTGATACGCCAGCAACGACGTGTGCCTCATGGACGACGGCGTGGTCACGGATACTTGGTTATACGACAAATGGTGCGCTGGAGAACGTTACATATCCCACTGGTCTCGTAACGTACCTTTGGGACAAGTATGGCAATAATACGGGAGCCCAGTTTGGTGACAGTTCATACTCCTATGCCCAAACGCTCGGCTATGACGGCGCCCACCAGGCGACGTCGAGTAGACTCAGTGGTTACTCCATTGCGAGCTACGTACGCGATCTCGGGCTTAATGTCGCCGGCGTGACATCTCCCTCTACGGCATCGACGTCGTATTTTTATGACGACTTCGGTTGCCTCAAGAAGGAGCAGTCTCCTTATCAAGGGACGTCGACGTTTACCTGCGATCCGGCTGGCAACGTGACGTCCTACACGGACGCAAACGGTGCAACGACGACGCGTACGTTCGACGCGCTGAACCGGCCGCTTACATCGAGCTCATCTCGATCAGGAGAGTCTACCGAGAGTACGACGTGGACATACGACGATGCTACTTCCGGTCACTACGGCATCGGGCGCTTGGCTTCGATGACTGACCCGTCTGGAAACACGACGTACGCGTACGAACGTCGCGGGTTGCTCGCCTCGACGGTCCAGACTGTCAACGAAACAGCATACACGACGACGTACGCATACGATGGCGACGGCAATCAAACGACGATTAATCTCCCATCCGGTCGCACGCTCACGTACACGTTTGACTTCGCTGATCGCCCCGAGTCCGTCTCCTCAGGAGACACAACGTACGTCTCCAGTGCTACGTACGAGCCTTTTGGACCGCGCAGCCAAACCTCGTACGGCAACGGGACGGAGCAGACGATCACGTACGATGAGCGCTATTTGCCTACCGAGATGAAAGTGACGAACAGCTCCGGTACGCTCTCGGACCTCTCCTACACGACGAACGCCGCGGGATTCGTGACCACAGTGACCGACAACCTGAACTCGGGATACGACCGGAACTACGCTTACGGCGGAAAAGCGGGCAATGCACTCATCAAAGCGAGCACGGGTTCGAGCCTCTGGGGCACGGCGACGTATTCGGATACGTACTCGCAGAACTTGCTGACGTCTGACTTCCCAGGCCGAAATCTGTCGTTCGTCTACAACCGCATCTTCCAGCTGACGAGCGTCAACAACTCGAGCACCAGCACACGCTCGGCCGTAACGCACGACGCTTACGGCAACGAGACCGGGCTCGGCTCCGCATCGTACACGTATTCGCCGCGCGAGCTCCTGGCTTCGGGAGACGGCGTTGACTACACATACGACGGTTTCGGCCGGCGCGTAACCGCGACGGCGTCCGCCGGGACCCGGGTTTCCCTCTACGATCCCCAGATGCATCTGCAGTCGGAGTCGTCGCTCTCCTCGGGGTCGATTGCTTACGATTACATCTGGTTCGGCGGCTTGCCAGTCGCTCAAGAGAACGTCGGCGGTAGCACGCATTGGACCGCAGATGATGAGCGCGGCGCGCCGTTCATGCAGACAGATTCGTCAGGAAATACCTATTGGCAAGCTGACTACGAACCATTTGGCGCAATTGCCGATCTACGAACGACTGACGCGCACCAGCCTCTACGTCTGCCAGGCCAGGAATCCGAAGAGTTTTCAACCGCGGATGGACCTAACGGTCTCACCGGACGCTACTACAACGGGTTTCGCTGGTATCGCTCGCAGGCGGGCAGATACACGCAACCGGATCCAGTCGGCTACTGGGGAAGCACTTACAATCTCTACGCCTACGTTGGCAACAATCCGACGAACTACATTGATGCACTAGGTCTTAGCTGTTCGCAAGCACCGCCCGGCGCGCCACCCAGTCACCAAGGCGGCAGAGCACCGCCACAGCGCGACAACCTGCCTCCAGGCGCCGCGCCGCCGTGGGCCAGCCCGCCTGGCAGCTCACCGCCGGGAGGTAGCCCGCCCGACGGTGGCTTCGGCGGATTTGGCGGTAGCGGCTGGTCGAGCGGTTTGCCATCGTGGGTGGTGCCTGCGTTGGCTGCAGTCCTGGTTTCAGCGGCAGTTTTCGTTCTGGTCATTGCCTTCGCTCCGGAAATTCTAGCCGCTGCCACCATCGATGTAGCGGGCAGCGAGGTTCTCGCGACCGCTGGGGATGAGGCCGCGGCACCAGATTTCGTTGTCACACCAGGAGGCGATGTCATTCCCGTGCCGGAGGGCGCGACAGGGCCTGTAGAGACTAGAGCTCCCGGATTTCAGTATAATGGTGGGAGCGGTGGGGGCAACGGCCTAGCTGACAATGTGACGGATGTTCGGATTATGGAGCCTAACGCAAAGAATCCGACGGGTTACGTTAACTATGGAAGCAGACAAGCTGACGGCGGGTGGCAGTCAGTGAATCCCTACTCCGGGGAGCCGTTAGCGCCTAGCAATCCGTGGTGGCATATTCCGATCACGCCTATCTTCATTGAGGAAGTTCCTTGAGTGATTTGACCGCCGCAAGAGTCGATACCATGAATGCCGAGATCCAGCGCATCGGTGGTGCATGCCTAACCTCTGTTCAGTTTGTCTTGAATTATCTAATCCTGGGCTTTGGTCCTAAGGGCGCCCTTACGACGCTCGTGTGGCCGCTAATCGAGCGGAAGGACTCGCAGGTCTTGGAGTTTGGAATGGAAGGTTACCGGAACGACCTTTGCGCACTGATCGAATCTCGCGTCAATCAGGCCAGTGTTCGTTCCGATGAGACAATCGACATACTCTTTGACAACGGATGGCGACTGCGCATCCCTCTACGCTCGTATGACTCGCCGAGCGGCGAGCGAGCGATTCTAACTGGACCAAAGAGTTACTTGTTTGTCTTTTGAGAGCCAATGTTCGTCCAACATAGCGAAGCGCCCAACGCATCCGCCGGAGTTCGTCTACGACCGCATCTCACGTACTCGCCGCGTGAGCTCCTCGCATCGGGCGACGGCATTGACCATGCGTACGACGGATTCGGCCGCCGCGTGACCGCGACGGAGACCGCCGGGAGCCGGGTTCCCCTCTACGATCCGCAGATGCAAGACATGGATGTCATCTAGAGGTGGGTCCGCTTTTTTGAACAGTGGAATGCGCGTTCTTAAGTGATAAGTCCGCAGATTAGGCCGCCATTTCGACGGCCGGTGCACTGAAGTATACCGCGTCCGGCGTACGCCCGTCGAGCGCCGTGTGCGGTCGTCGGCTGTTGTAGAATGCGATGTACGTTCCGATGCCGGCTCTCGCCTCTGACGCGCTCTCGTACGCATGCAGGTATACGGCTTCGTACTTGAGCGAACGCCAAAAACGCTCGACGAAGACATCGTCGCGCCAGCAACCTTTGCCGTCCATGCTCAACGCGATGCCATGCTCCTCGCGAATGAGCTGGACGAACGCCGCATCGGTAAATTGCGATCCCTGATCGGTGTTGAAGATTTCGGGCTTGCCGTACGCTGCGATCGCCTCCTGCACCGCCTCGATGCAGAAGTCGGTCGTACAAAAAACCACGCTGCATCGGAATGTAGCAGATGTCCCCGGCCCACACGTGGTTTGGCCGCTCGACGACGAGGTTGCGCAAGAGATACGAGAAGACGGGATGCTCGGGATTGCGCGTGGAGGTGTGTTTTTTGCGGTAGAGCGCTTCGATGCCCATGAGGCGCATCAGCCGTGCGACGTGCCGGCGGCCAAGGGATGCATAGCCCTTGCGCTTGAGCAGATCACGCAAGCATTCGGGCGCCAGCAAACGGAAACTCCAGGTGCAGGCGATCGATCTCGCGCATCAACCCCACATCGGCAGCCGACACAGGCTATGGTTCGTAGTACAGCGAGCCGCGCGAGAGTGAGAGGAGTTCGGCTTGACGCGTCAGCGACAGATCGTGCTCGCGGTCGATCATCGCTTTGCGCTCGGACCGCCGACGCGCCCGAGCGCCTTCTCCAAAAAAATCGTTTTCCAGCGTGAGCTGGCCGATCTTCGCGTGTAACGTCTGAACGTCGGTGCTCTCTGCGGCTTTCGTGTTGCTCCCGAAGACCGTTGCAGCGCTCTGCAGCAGCTGCGTCTTCCACTGCGTGATCTGATTTGGGTGGATGTCGAATCGCTTGGCCAACTCCGAGATCGTGAGGGTTCCTTGGATTGCGGCGATGGCCACCTTGGCCTTGAATGCCGGTGAGTGATTCCGGCGGGCGCGTCGTGTCAAGATCT
>JASHPC010000077.1 GCA_030038335.1 Vulcanimicrobiota bacterium | reverse complement strand
GCCGCGTTTCGCAACGGTTTCGAGGACGCAGACCTCTGCATGCGCGCACACGCGGACGGGTTCAAGGCGCGCTACGTCGCCGGCTCGCACTTTGCGCACTATGAAGGGGCAACCATTGGCCGCTTTGAGTGGGAGAACGAGAACGAGCGCTTGTTCTATCGTCGCTGGTCAGCCGTGCTCGCCGGCGTTCCGCGCACCGAGCGCGGTGAAGTTGGCGCGATCGTCGTTCGCCGCGGCACCAGCGATGAAACCGGAGACGCAGTTCTCGGAGACTTGCTGGAGGCGATTCGCTCGTACGGACATCCGGTCGTCGAACGGATTGCGCCGTGGCAACGTTTCGACCGGCGTTTTCGCACCGCTGCGACGCTTGCGTGGAACTGTGACGGCGCGGCATTTGCGCCAAGCGTCGAAGTCCTCGTTCGCGATGGCGCGGCGCGCGTGCGGACGCACGGCGCCGCCTCCGTTGAGGTCCCGTGGATGCCGTGCGCCGACGCGTCGCGTGCGGATCGCGCGTTCGCCGGAAAACGTGATGCGTACGGCTACGCCGATCTACTCGCCGCGTACTCCGGTGCCTACGGCGAAGAGCAAGCGCAGGACGCTCGCCGGACGGGCGCTCCGCGACGCAGTGCCATGCGCGTACTGGATCTCGCGCGTGTCGCTCGATTCGGCTTCGAGCGTCCCGGAAAGGCGACGGCAAACTCGCCGGTGGATCTTTCGTGACGCCGCGCAGACATGCGGATTCCGAATCGTATCGACTCGCGATGCGGCGCACCGCAGGAAGCGTCGCGGTCATTACGGCAGCGCACCAGGGGAAAATCCACGGCATGACGGCGACCGCCGTTACGAGCGTGAGCGCCGACCCGCCGACGCTGCTCGTCGTCGTGAGTCGCACGACGCGAACGCATCCTTTCATTCGCAAGAGCGGACGCTTCGCCGTTAACGTACTTGCGGAGGGACAGGAGGAGATCGCGCGCCGTTTTGCCGCAGGGGTCGAAAATCAGTTCGACGGCATCGAGCACGAGCTGCACGCTGCGGAGGTGCCGATCATCGCCGGGACCGCGGCGACGTTCGTGTGCATCGCGGCGGACGCGCTCGACGTCGCGACTCACACGATCTTCATCGGTGAAGTCGAGGTAGCTCGCCATGTGCTCGTGCCGCCATTGCTCTATCATGACGGCGGCTACCGCGCGCTTCGCTGAAGGACCAGCGGTGGTTTTGCCGCGCGGTCGCATGGGTATCGACCACGGTACTATGGCGAGGAAGCGCAAGAAAAGCGGGCGTAAGTACGGTCCCAAAGCGCAGAAGAAGGTAGAGCGTTCGATGCATGAGATGAAGCGCGGAAAGCTTCGCTCGGGACGCTCGGGAAAGAAGGTTACGAGTCGGAAGCAAGCGATCGCGATTGGATTATCGGAGGCGCGGCAGTCCGGCGGAAAAGTTCCAAGCAGAAAACGCAAACGCAAGAAGTCACGTTAGAAAGGCGGTGACGCTATGGCGGGCTTACTCTGGACGATCATCGTAATTCTCGTCGTCCTTTGGATCATCGGGTTCTTGGTTGCCCACATCGGCGGCGGGCTTATTCACATCCTGCTGGTCATCGCTCTCATTCTGCTCATCATCAACCTGGTCTCCGGCAGAGGGGCGCGCATCTAGCTCGCGACGCTGCGGCCGACGCGGTCATCGATGCCAGCTTCTCTTGTGGATGCTGCTCGCCGCTCGGCATGTTGTGCCGGTATCGACGACATCAGCGCATTCTTCTCATCGCGTCTTGAAAGAGTGAGAGATGAATGCGCAGCGTCGGGAGCGTGCTCAGCGACCACGTGCGTAGCGCTGCGTCTTGCCCTGCCGAAGCCTCATGTTGAACCAGCGCGATTGCCTTCTCGTGATCCGGCACGTTGTCGCGCACGTAAGCATCGTCGAAGGCGCGACCGTGAAGCACCTGTAGACTGCGAATCTGGCGGCCGCCGGAGGCCCCGTAGGACATCGTCACCGCTATTCCCTGGCGGCGCGCGATTGCCATCAGTTGATTCCCAGCGCGCGTGTGGTCGCGGACCATGCGAGCACCGAGCGCGCGAACCGTCGGCGATGCCCCTTGCATCTCGGCAAGCCTTCCCTCGGCCACTTCCATGTTACCGGCTTCTTCCGCTTGAATTGTAAACGCGCGATCGGCTGCCGGAACGTAGGAGTGGAACTGCGCGACGAGGATCGCGAAGGCGACGACGAGTCCCGACGCGGTCGCGGAAATCAGGTTCACCATGATGGCTGTTGCGTACCCAGACGCCGCATCGCCGTATCGCAAGCACGCGGCAGCCGTTCGAAGGCTCGCCGTTAGGGGTAAAGAGCTGCCAATGAAAAGAAGCGGCGGCGTGATCGCGCTCGTCACGGGAGCGGCTGGTTTTCTCGGGTCGTTCCTCGTCGATGCGCTGCTCGCGCGCGGATACCGCGTCATCGGCGTCGACGATCTCTCGACGGGAAGCCTCGAGAACGTCACGGACGCGTGGTCGACGGGCCGGTTCATCTTCCGTTCCAGCGATGTCTCCGCGTCTCTCGAGGAGATCGATGGCGTCGACGTCGTCTTTCATTTCGCGTCGCCTTCGGGGCGCGAGGACTGCGCGCGTCTGGCTGCAGAGACGCTGAGAGTCAATACACGCGGGACGGAGCTCTGCTGCGATCTGGCGTTGCGCAATCGCGCGCGTCTCGTCTATGCGTCGGCAGCCGCGGTATACGACGTCCCGCTTCCCTCCCGGCCTAGCTCTTGGTATGCGGAAGCAAAGCGATGCGGCGAAGCGATCGTCAACGCGTATGCGAACGGCAGTGGCCTCGACGCGCGCATCGTGCGCATCTTCAATACATACGGGCCCCGAACGCGTCCGGAGAGCGGAAGTATCGTACCGAGCTTCATCGAACAAGCGCTTCGTCACGAGCCCTTTACGGTCTTCGGAACCGGCATGCAGACGCGCTCCCTCGCATACGCGGGCGACACAATCGATACCGTCGTGCGATTCTCAGAGTTGCGCAGTCCTGCGTACGATGTCGTGAACGTCGGAAGCAACCGCGAGGTGACCGTCCTGCAAGTTGCACGTCTTGTTGCCGAGTTCGCGGGCGTCCCGTGGGACGTGCGCTTCGCGCCTGCTAGGCCGGACGACGCATATCGGCGGCGTCCCGATCTTCATAGAGTCGAGGAGATGTTCGATTCGCTTCCGCAGACGTGGCTCGAGCGAGGGCTTCGGCGAACGATCGCGTGGTACCGCGACGTTCGCGGCTCTCGCGATCCGTCAAGAGCCGAGGCAGGCATTATATGACAAGCGTGCGACGCTAGGCGACGCAGCGGAACGTGCCATACGCGTACGGGTAATCGTCGCGGAACCAGTTGCGGAAACTGCGCCTGACGAGCCGCGCGTGCGTCACCGGCGAAGCGCCCTTCATGACGAAGTGCTCGCCGTCGAAGAAATCAGCCGAATATTGCGGATAGGACGCCATCGGCGCAAAGCCGGGCAGCGGTGCGAACGGCGTGCTCGTCCACTCCCAACCGTTTCCAACGAGGTCGTTCACTCCCCAGGCGCTGGCGCCGCTCGGATACGACCCGATCGGTACCGGATCGAAACGCACGAAGCCGAAGTTCCCGTGCTTCGGTTGCGGCGCGTCCTCTCCCCAAGGAAAACTCCGCTCTGCCCCTTCCGGCATGCCAAACGCTGCGCGATGGTACTGCGCTTCACTCGGAAGGCGCATGCCTTTCCATCGAGCGTACTCGGTCGCTTGTCGATACGTCACGTAGACGGGCCAGGACGCCGGCAGCGGAATCTCGTCGAAAAGGGTCGCGAGCTTCCACTCGTCGCCATCGCGACGCCAGAAAGGCGCCGGCTCTCCGCCAGCGTCGACGAACGCGAGGTAGTCACCATTCGTGACGTTATCGGCCTCGATCTCGAACGCGTCGACCGCGACGATCGTTTCGTCGAACTCATTGTCCCAGCCGAAGGCGATCGCATCGCGTCGTGCCCCGAGCGTCGCCGCACCAGCCGCGACCTCCACGCGCCGATAGTGAGGACGTTCGCCGTCCCAATACTCCGAGGGAAGAGGACGCTTACGATCGCGACTTAGGCGATGAACGATATAGAGGAGCGTCTCCTGGTGCATCTGCTCATGCTCGACGATCGTGTAGGCGCTTTGACCGCGAACGAGACGCGGGTTGCTCGAGTCATCGAGGCACCCGGTGCGCAGCGCTTCGCGAACGCGCGCGTCGCACGCATCCGAAAAGGCTTCGACGGTCTCTCGTGACGGCCACGCTTGCGGTGCGCTTCTCTGCGCTTCGGTGAGCGAACCGGGATCGATTCCGCGTTCGAAGAGTTTCTCGAGAAGCGGATCGATCGGATCGCCGCCGAGCGCACGCCTGACGAGCGTTAGGAAGCTGAAACCTGGAATGTGCCCATCGTAAAAAACGAACGGATGCCGCAACGGAATGGGGCGGTCGTAGTACGCTTCCGGCGCCACCATTTCGAAGATGAGCCGCGTGCGTCGCCGGTTCGCGTCGTACTCAGCTTCTAGAAGAGAGCGTTCTCGCTCGAGTCCGGCTATCATCGGGAACCCTTCGCCTGCATGGGAGAGACATTCCCGCCCTTCGGCGAAGCGAAGCCTATGAGCATGCGCGAGGCGGCGCCTCTCGAGAGACTCCGCATCGAGCAAGGCGAGCAGGCGACGCCCCTGCACTCCTTCGCGGAAGACGTGGGCGAAGGGCTACTTTCAGAGAGAAAGCGTATTCCGGCCCGGCACCTTTACGACGCGATCGGTTCGGCACTCTACGACGCTATCACGTTGCTTCCGGAGTACTATCTGATGCGCGCCGAGACCGAAATCTTGACGGCGTATGCAGGCGAGATGCTCGATCGTGTCGGCGGCGCCGAGATCGTCGAGCTCGGCCCGGGTAACGGACGAAAGACGGAAATCGTGCTCGATGCGGCGCTACGGCGTCAACCGCTCGTGCGTTATCGCCCGATCGACATCTCGTTCTCCGCGTTGCGCGCCCTCGCGGAACGGCTCGTCGCCGAACGCGAGCGTCTCGTCGTCGACGCGTACTGCGGCGATTATCGAAGCGCGTTGCTCGATCGCGCCGTTCGTCGAGATAAGCCGACACTCGTGATGTTCTTGGGATCGAGCATTGGGAACTACGATGCCGCCGAAGCTTGCGAGCTGCTTGCATCCATCGCCTCGGCGATGCGGCCCAATGACGCGTTGCTCCTCGGAACGGACCTGAAGAAGTCGCGGCGAGAGCTCGAGCTCGCGTACGACGACCCCACGGGCGTCACCGCCGCGTTCAACCGAAACGTCCTCGCTCGCATCAACCGCGAGCTCGGTGGACGATTCAATCTCGGCGCGTTTCGCTTCGTCGTCGCGTACGACGAAGCGCGCGCATGCGTCGACTCATTCCAGGAGTCGCTTCTCGATCAGCACGTGCGTATCGACGCTCTCGGCGTCGACGTCGCATTCCGCGTTGAGGAACGCATTCACACGGAATCTTCGTACAAGTACGATGATTCCGCGATCGCGAAGCTCGCACGTGCCGGCGGATTTGAGGTGATGGCAGGCTGGGAAGACGCTGCGCACCGGTTCCGTGTCAGCCTCTTGAAGCGACGCTAATCGTGACGCCAGATCAACCGCATCAAAAGCAAGGGTAAGCGCGCGATCCTGCGCGGCACGAGCGGGCTGCGCTTTTCGTGCCGCGGCATGTTCAGGAAGTTGATGATGACGACGCGGACGACTCCCGCGGCGGGTACGGCGATGAGTAGCCCCGGGAAACCGAGAATTTCGCCAGCGAACAGCAGCGAGAGCATGACACCGAGCGGCGTCAAGACGACGGTGCGGCTGACGACGTTGGGAATGATGATGTGTCCTTCGAGTTGATTGATGATGATGATGCCGACGGTGACGGCAATCGCGTTGGGAACTCCGTTGTTCATGTAGGAGATGAAGAAGGCCGGAAGCCAGCCGGCGATCGCACCGAAGTACGGTATTACGTCGACGACGCCCGCGAAGACGCCGATGAGCACGGCGTAAGGAACGCGCAAGCCGAGGAGCAACAGCGTGACGAGCGACCCGACGATGCATGCAACGAGAATTTGCCCGCGAATGAAGCCGCCGACGACGTGGTCCATATCCGTGATAAGGCGCGCGGCGCGCATGCGTGCGTTGATCGGAAGCACGCCGAGGACGGTTCGTTTGATCGACGACGACTCGTTCGTCATGTAGGCTGCGGTGACCGGAATGATGATGAACATCGCGATCACCGAAACGAACGAAACGACGAGCGGCATGACTTGTCGTCCAATCGACGCCGCATAGTGCGACAGCCAGGTTTCCAGATGCGTCGGCAAGCCTCTCAGGAAGTCGCGCAGTTGGTGCGGTAGATGAGCCGTGAGCGGATCGTGCGGATCGGTGAGCAGCCGCTGTGCGGCACCGACGAGCCTCGGGGCATTCTGAGCTATCTGCTGCGCGTCGTGCGCGATGAGCGGTGAAACGATGTAGAGCGCAAACGCGATGACGAGCGCGATGCCCGCATAGACGGCCAGAATCGCGGCGATCATAGGCATGCGGCGGCTCAGCCACGCTATGATCGGATGAATGACGTACGAGAAGAAAATCGCTCCGATGACAACGAACGTGAAGAACGGCACGCTCGCGAGAAACGCGAGGATTTCGTAGGCGATGAAGCCTCCGAGAATGACGAGCCCGCAGATCGCCAGAGCATAGTACGCGCGCTCGTTGCGCTCCGAGAGCGCGACGGTGCGTCGTCGGCGGGGCGGTCGTCGATGTTGCGTAGCGATGCTTTGCAGATACCCAAAGCGGCTGGATCGCCTGCGTACCGGCCGAGCGTACGCCGCAGCGTGTGCTTACACGCGACCGGTTGACGACGCAGCGACGAGTCCCGCAAAAACCTCAATCGCGTAACCGATGAATACGCCCGCTACGGCCGAAATCACCAGGACGACCGGCAGGATACGCGGATTGCGCTGCTCTTTGGCGAGTGCGGTTCCGAGCGCGCCGCCGATTGCGAGCCCGATGCCGATGCCGAGCGCGTACGCGAGAGCGTCTGTCATGGCTCGTCCTTTCGTATAAATCTCGTAAAGTCCACGTGCAACCAGGGCGGACAGCGTAAGATTGGACCGCATGCAGCAAAATGCCGTTGCGCGGTGCCTGAGTCTCGTCGAAGGCGACGAGGGCGCGCGCGACGCCGCTATCGTCGCAGCGAACGCGATGCTTGCCGCGCGCGTCGGCCACCACGATGCAGCCGAGGCCTGGTTCAGGATCGCGGTCGAGCGCGCGCTCGACGCCGAGGCGCTGTCGGCGCTCGTCTATCGATCGTCGCTCGCATTATTGCGGCGGGGAAGAACGGACTGCATCCGCCTTCTCGAGGCT
Organism: Vulcanimicrobiota bacterium; assembly: GCA_030038335.1. Taxonomy (GTDB): domain Bacteria; phylum Vulcanimicrobiota; class Vulcanimicrobiia; order Vulcanimicrobiales; family Vulcanimicrobiaceae; genus Tyrphobacter. The sequence goes on along the minus strand of JASHPC010000077.1, from coordinate 4,217 downwards.
TCGGCAGAGCTCGAGTCTACGCTCGCGGCTGGCCTGCACGCGACGCTCGCGACTGCCTACGTCATGCAGGAACGTCTCGACGAAGCGCGGCGTGCCGTGCACCGCGCACGCGACCTTCTCGTAACGGGTCAGGTCGTGGCGCAGCGACCGCGAACGCTCTACCAGATCGGGTACGTCGCGCTGCGATGCGGCGACGTCTTCGACGCGCGAACGTTCGCTCGCGAGTCAGTAGAGGCAGCACGACGTAGCGGCGACGACGATATTGCCGCGCGCGGATACAGCCTACTCTACGAGCTCGCCTATCGTGTCGAGTGCGACCTTCGGTCAGCGCTGCGCTACGTGCGCCTCGTCGAGTCCTGTGCGCAGCGGTGCGGCGACTCGTATCTTCGCGCGTGGGCTCTCATGGCATCGATCTACATAGAAACCGAGGCTGGAGACGAACGGGTAGCGAGCGCGCACGAGGAAGAGTTGAGCGCCATCGACGTCTTCCAAGCGGGTGACGTCACGAGCGAGACCCTCATGCCGGCGCACGCGTTACGCTGCGCTTGGCGGGGCGATTTTGGGAAGGCGCATCGGCTCGTCGCGGAAAGCGCGGAGACGCAGGCAATTCCGGACCATCGCGCGCGCCGCTTCGCCGACGTCGCGCTCTACGCCGCTGCCGCCGGGGCCGGCGTGGAGGCGCGCACCGCGCTCGAATCGGCAGAATGGATGCTCGCGCAGTGCACGGTCAAGACGAAGACGTACGTCGAAGCTCGCGCGTACTGCGTGCTCGCTGCAGCGCTCGCAGACGGCGTGGATGCCGCGGCGCAGCGCTTCGAGCGTCTGCACGCGTTGCGCGATGAGCTTCCGGTCACGATGGAAGCGCTCGTCTCCGCAGTGGAGGAAATGTACGCGCAGTGGCGCGGCGCGCGTCGTCACGAATCGTTACTCGCAGCGCTCGCAACGTTGCGCACGACGCGCCTGGGCGGCATCGCGCGGCTTTTCGAGGTGCTTCCCACTCCTCGGTAAAGATTCGGTCAACGCGGCTTCCATAGGGTCGTTGGACCCAATCACGCCGCATTACGGGCTCGCTAGACTGACGTCATGATATGTCGAGTTCGGCGCCCGATAGCGCGGCAGTTTGAGGCAGAACGCGGCACGATCCGCGACGCAATTCTCACACGTGCTCCCGAGGCAAAGAACTCGATCTTTGGGAAAGCTTTTGCGGAGTGCTTTGTCGACCACGTCTCTGAAGCGCTCGCAAACGACGCCTGGACGCCGTTTCTCAGTTGGGTCGACACGACGTATCACCGCCACGCGGAATCCGCGCCGGCGCGCGCCGTCTTTTCCGTCGCACCGGCCACCGTCACCGAAGCATTGAGGCAGCTCGACGAAGGCGGCGACGCGTACGAAGAGTTTCGTTCTCTGGCGGAGGCGATCTGCACGATGACTGCCGTCGAAGACGCAACCAGCGAGAACGCCGACGACGTCTTCGAGGAGACTGACGTCGCCGTCGGAAGCATCGTCAGCGACTTGCGCGCGCTCGACGTCGCGACCGCGGACCACTCGCAGGCCGTTTCCGCGTGGTGCGGTCGCATTGCCGAGCGCATGGGGCTGCCGAAGACGGAGCGGGTAAAGGTGACGCGAGGCGGGCTCATCCACGACATCGGCAAGACGAGGACGCCGAAGGAGATCCTTACCGCCGCGCGGCCGCTCACCGACGACGAGTGGGACGTCATGCGCGAGCACGTTCTCGCGGGTGAAAGAATTCTTCAAGATGCGCCGTTGTTGCGTCCGTTCGGCTCGATCGTGCGCTCGCATCACGAGCGCTATGACGGCCTCGGGTATCCCGACGGTCTCGACGGCAGCCGCATCCCGATTACCGTGCGCATCGTCTCTGTCGCGGACTCGTTCAACGCGATGATCGGAACGCGTGCCTATCGCGTTCCGATGAGTCCGGCGCGAGCGATCGACGAGCTGAAACGATGTAAAGGATCGCAGTTCGACCCGAACGTCGTCGATGTAATGATCGACGTCGTTCAGGGAGCGCTCGCATGAGGGCGCGCTTTCTCGCCGCCGCGTTCTCTTTGCTGCCACTCTTCGCGTGCAGCGGTGGCGCGGGCGGTGGCATGTTACCCGAGGCCGGTCAGCGCGCGAGCGCGCAAAATGGAGCGCTTGCGCTTCCAGGCAGCGGAAAGGTCTGCACCGGAACCATCCAGTTGGGCAGCGTGCAGTGTCCCGTCGTCATCAACCTCGTCGACGGCTTTCTCGACAACGCACTCGCGCTGGTAGGCGTGATTCCCGGACTCCATCCGGCGGATCTGCGCTCGGCGTACGGCCTGCCGTCCACCGGCGGCGCCGGTTCGACCATCGCAGTCGTTGACGGTGGCGACGATCCGAACGCGGAGAGCGACCTCGCAGTCTATCGCCGCACGTTCGGGCTTCCCGCGTGCACGACGGCAAACGGATGTTTTCGCAAAGCGAACGAGAGCGGCGCGACGAACGGCACGGGCCTTCCGGCAGCGAGCGAAGAGTGGTCCGAAGAGATCGCGATCGACCTCGACATGGTCTCCGCGATCTGCCCGCAGTGCCACGTCTTGCTCGTCGAAACGAATAGCACGAACATCTCGGACTTCGGAACCGCGGTCGACACAGCGGTGCGCCTCGGCGCCACGGAAGTGAGCAACAGTTACTACACGGCCGAATACGCGGGCGTGCTCGCCGACGACGTTCATTACGATCACCCGGGCATTCCGATCACCGCATCTGCAGGCGACGGCGGCTACGGCGTGATGTTTCCCGCGAGCTCGCAGTACGTAACTTCAGTCGGAGGCACGTCGCTCACGCGCGCACTCGGAACGGCGCGCGGATGGACCGAGACCGTCTGGGACGGAACGGGCAGTGGTTGCAGCGCGTACGTTTCAAAGCCCGCGTGGCAAAAGGATGGCGGATGCACGAACCGGACGGTTGCGGACGTTTCCGTCGACGGCGATCCGCTCACGGGGGTCTCTGGATACAACACGTACGCGCCCGTTGGCGAGCGCGGCTGGGCCGTGTACGGAGGCACGAGCGTCGGCGCGCCCGTTGTGGCTGCGATTTACGCTCTCGCCGGCAACGGCAGCTCGATCGAGGGCGCGGCATACGTCTACGCGCACGCGCAGTCGCTCCATCCCGTGACGACTGGCTCCAACGGCACCTGTTCGCCGTCATATCTCTGCACGGCAGGTCCGGGATACAACGGTCCGGGCGGCTTGGGTACGCCTAACGGCACGACCGCTTTCTAGCGCGCGAGCACTTCGCCCATTGATGGGGAAGAACCGGGCGTGGAGGATTTCCGCTATACGGCCGTCGAGAGCCCGTCGGCGGCGCTGACTGCAATCGGAGCGACCGATGGAGCGCGCTTCATCGCGGGAGGCACGAGCCTTCTGGACCTGATGAAAGGCGCGATCGAATCTCCGCCGCTCTTGGTAGACATCAATGCCCTTCCCTTTCGCGGCATCGAAGAGGGCGAGGGCACCTTACGCATCGGCGCGCTGGAACGGATGAGCGACGTCGCGTCGCACCCACTCGTCCGCGAGCGTGTGCCGATGATCGCGATCGCGCTTCGGCAATCCGCGTCGCCCCAGTTGCGCAACATGGCGACGATGGGCGGAAACGTCTTGCAGAGAACACGTTGCCCGTACTTTCGTGACACGGCGACGCCATGCAACAAGCGCGATCCCGGGAGCGGCTGCGGAGCGATCGGCGGCGAGAACCGCCGTCAAGCAATTCTCGGCACGAGCGAACGGTGCATCGCTGCGCACGCGTCCGATCTCGCCGTCGCGCTAACGGCAATTGGTGCCTCCGTTTTCGTCACGGCGCGTTCGGGCAATCGCGAGATCCCGTTCCGCGAGTTCTATCGCCTTCCCGGAGAGACTCCGCACGTCGAGAACGCGCTCGCGGCCGGCGACCTCATCACCGGTTTCTCTATTCCGCTTCCCACGTTTGCGCGCCGGTCGACGTACGTCAAGGTCCGGGATCGTGCGCAGTACGACTTCGCACTTGCGTCCGCTGCCGTCGCGCTCGATATCGGGCCGGACGGAAGAGTTCGGGAGGCGCGCGTCGCGCTCGGAGGCGTAGGGACGATTCCATGGCACGCGCCTGAGGCTGAGCGCACCTTGACCGGCGCTCCAGCGACTCGCGAGCATTTCGAGCGCGCCGCAGAAGCCGCGCTGCATGTTGCGCGCGGGTTCGGGAAG
>JASHPC010000076.1 GCA_030038335.1 Vulcanimicrobiota bacterium | reverse complement strand
AAAATGACGTGGGCGACGCGCTGGGGAGCGGACACCGTCATGGACCTTTCCACGGGAAAGAATATCCACGAAACACGGGAGTGGATCATTCGCAACTCTCCCGTTCCTATCGGCACGGTGCCAATTTACCAAGCGTTGGAAAAGGTCGAGGGGAAGGCGGAAGAGCTGACGTGGGAGCTCTATCGTGACACGCTCGTCGAGCAGGCCGAACAGGGCGTCGACTATTTTACGATCCACGCAGGCGTGCTGCTCCGGTACGTGCCGCTCACGGCAAGTCGCGTGACTGGAATCGTTTCGCGCGGTGGCTCGATTCTCGCGAAATGGTGCCTCGCGCATCACGAAGAGAACTTTCTCTACACGCGTTTCGAAGAAATATGCGAGATCATGAAGGCGTACGACGTCGCGTTCTCGCTTGGCGACGGGTTGCGTCCGGGATGCACCGCGGATGCAAACGACGCCGCGCAGTTCGCGGAGCTCGAGACGCTGGGCGAGTTGACGAAGATTGCATGGAAGCACGACGTGCAGACGATGATCGAGGGCCCAGGTCACGTGCCGATGCATCTCATCAAAGAGAACATGGAAAAACAGCTCGCGACGTGTGACGAGGCCCCATTTTATACGCTCGGTCCACTCGTTACCGACGTCGCTCCCGGCTACGACCATATTACGAGCGCGATCGGTGCGGCGATGATCGGCTGGTTCGGAACGGCGATGCTTTGCTACGTGACGCCGAAAGAGCACCTCGGCTTGCCCAATAAGAAAGACGTCAAAGACGGCGTCATCGCGTACAAGATTGCCGCTCACGCTGCGGATTTAGCGAAAGGGCATCCCGGTGCGCACCATTGGGACGACGTACTCTCGAAAGCGCGCTTCGAGTTTCGCTGGGAGGATCAGTTCGAGCTTTCTCTCGATCCTGAAACAGCGCGAGAGTTCCACGACGAAACGCTCCCGGCCCCGGGCGCAAAGGTCGCGCACTTCTGCTCGATGTGCGGACCGCACTTCTGCTCGATGAAGATCACACAGGAAGTGCGCGAGTACGCGCAGTCGGGAATGGCTGAGAAGTCGCGTGAGTTTACGGAGAAGGGCGGCGAAGTCTACGTCGAGGTGACGTAGCTACGGCATATATCGGAATGCGGCAAAAAGGGCGTACGCAAGTGCCGCGAGCATGAGCGCGATGAGAATCCATCCGAACGCTCTACGCGCAGGCGTGAGTTTTCGTACGTGCCTTCCCGGCTTCATCGGCCAGCCATAGTTCGGCGTGAAGCCTGCTGGGTTCAGACCGCCCGAGGATATGTCGTCGTCCGTCTCTTCATGCGCCATGCGTTCATTCTCCCGAGTGACCTAAGCAAGAGTCGGAAGATTCGCTATATCAACAATCTCGCTTGCGTGGTCGATGTCGATTGCCATGACCTTGCCGTCCTTGTCGAAGTCGAACACGATGTTCGGCTGTACTTCCTCGGAATCGCGGTACGACGCCTTTCGCAGCGCAATCGAAAGCGAATCATTGTGCTTGTCGTAGCGTATTTTCATCGTCGAAACCTCCGATCGAAGAACGCGTTGTGGGTCTGACCATCTTCGAGTACAATGCGATATATTCTAACGCTATCTCCGGACGCTTTGCAATCCTCGATACGACCTCGCGCGCGTACTGCGACGAGGGCACCGCGTGTCTAGAGGAGTAAGCGAAAAGACGATGACCTATCCACGAGTGGAAGCGGTGTTGTTCGATCGTGATGGAACGCTCGTCGTTGACGTTCCCTACAACGGCGATCCCGAAAAGGTCAAACCCGTGGACGGTGCACGCGCATCGCTCGAACGTTTGCGTGAAGCGGAGCTGAAACTAGGCGTCGTCAGCAACCAAAGCGGCATTGGGCGCGGAATGATCACATACGAGCAGATGGAGTCAGTGAACGACCGTCTAGAGGCATTGCTCGGGCGCTTCGACGGATGGTTTATCTGCCCGCATGCACCGGAAGACGACTGCGAGTGCCGTAAACCAAAGCCGAAGTTATTGCTCGATGCCGCGGAAGAGTTCGGTGTTGCGCCTGAAGCCTGCGTGTTCGTCGGCGACAAGGACGATGATGTCCAAGCTGCGCGCAACGCCGGAATGCGCATGCTGCGCATTGGAGCCACGCGTACGCTCGCGCAGGCTTGCGACGAGATCTTAGCGCGTTAGCCAGTAATCGACGTCGGGTGCGTGCGCGGCCGCCCACGCGGGCGTCGCCGTTGCGACGAGCGCACTGCGTGGAATGCGTATCGTGCGCTGCAGCTCATGCCATGTGTCGAGGACGCGCTGCACGTATTGCTGCGTTTCATAATACGGGGGAATGCCGCCGTACGCGGCGACCGCGTGCGGGCCGGCATTATATGCCGCAAACGTCAACGCGTAGCGGTCGCTCTTGTTAGCGAATCGCCGCTGAAGGCCGCTCAGGTATCGCGCCGCTCCCGCGAGGTTTTGCGCCGGATCGAGCGGATCGACGCGCAGTTTTGCGGCCGTCGCGGGCATGAGCTGTCCAAGGCCGAGCGCTCCCGCCACGGAGACTGCGTGCGTGTGCCAGCGAGATTCAACCGTCACGACTGCTGCCAACATATTGGCATCGATGTGCCAGTGAGCTGCATTGACGAGGAGATGGTGGGCAAGATCCTTGCTCAGCCACTGCGGCATCTGTGGATTGATGCGCTGCAGGACCCTCGCGTAAATTGAAACGACTTTCGGCGTCGCCGGTAAGGCATGAGTAGCGGCCGAAGCAGGCGCGCGGCTTGCCGCAACGCAAAAGACGAACGCCGCCCCAGCAATGAGGATCGCAGCAATGCTCCGACGCATCGTGGCCCGGGTTCGTCTCTCCGATTCCCCCTCCTTCAGAGGCAAGCGCTGCCGATGAAGAGGAGGCGGTGGGGGGTCGTCCTCGTCATTTTCTTTGTCGTCATGTGCGCTCTCATTGCGTGGGGCCAATGGTATGCGGTGCACGTCAACGTCCCACGATATCGGACGCACGCACATTGAGAAGAATCTGACGGAGTCAACGCAGGAGTTCGCGCGCTTGCAGTGCACGGCGTAACAACAAGGAGTTCTTGAGGATGCATCGCTTTCTCGCCGTTTTCGCGTGCGCGCTTGGGTGCGCGCTCTCTCCGCTCTCCGTCGCTGCGGCGTCCGCTCCACAGGCGAGCCCGAGTCCGTCGCCGACGCCAACGCCGGGACCGGCTTGGAGCAACGTGACGTGGCGCGAGATGGGTCCGGCCGCCGGTGGCGGACGCATTGCGGCGGTCTCCGGAACCGACCAAGACACGAACCTTTATTACGTCGGCACGGCCGGCGGAGGCGTCTGGAAGAGCGCGAACGGGGGCGAGACGTGGGATCCCGTCTTCGATAAGGAGCCCGTCGCGGCAATCGGCGCCATTGCCATCGACCCGAACGACGATCGCGTCGTATGGGCCGGCACCGGCGAAGACAACCCGCGTAATGACGTCAGTTACGGAGACGGCGTCTACAAGACGACAGATGGTGGCGACACGTGGACGAACGTCGGTCTCCAAGGGACGAAGTACATCTCTCGCATCGTCATCGATCCTACGAACTCTAACCACGTCATCGTCGCCGCGCTCGGCGACGTCTTCTCCGATTCCGAAGATCGCGGCGTCTTCGTGACCTGGGACGGCGGCAGGACGTGGAGCAAGACGCTCTACGTTGGCCCGGAGAGCGGCGCGTCGGATCTCGCGATCGACGACCAGCATCCAAACGTCGTCTATGCAGGCATCTGGCAGTTCCAGCGACGTCCTTGGACGTTCACGAGCGGTGGGCCGCAAGACGGTCTCTACAAATCCACTGACGGGGGCCGCACGTGGACGCGTCTGACTGGCCACGGCCTTCCGACCGGCATCACAGGCCGTATCGGCCTCGCGGTCGCGCCGAGTGACGGCAATCGCGTTTACGCCCTCATCGAATCCAGCGAAGGCATCCTCTGGCGCTCCGACGACGCGGGTGCGACGTGGACGATGGTATCGAAGGATACGCTCGTCGACCAGCGTCCCTTCTACTTCACGCACATCGCCGTCGATCCGAAAAATCCCGATCGGGTGTACGGCGTCTCGATGATGCTCTCGCTCTCGCGAGACGGCGGTCACACGTTTCATCCAATCGCCGAGCAGGTGCACGTCGACTATCACGCGATTTGGATCTCAGCGTCGAATCCGCGGCGCATCATCGTCGGTGAGGATGGCGGCTATGCGACAACCGTCGATGGCGGAGAGAACTGGTCTTCGTCGCTGAACATGCCGATCGCGCAAATCTACCGTATCGCAGCGAGCAACGAGAATCCGTACACGGTTTGCGCCGGCTTGCAGGACAACAACGCGTGGTGCGGTCCTTCGAACTCGCTCGACCCATCGGGAATTCTCAACAAATACTGGATCGTCACTGCGGGCGGTGACGGTGAATGGGCGCTTGTCGATCCGAGCGATCCCAACTGGATATGGTCCGATAGCGAGAACGGCGCGCTTCAGATTTACAACCGCGTCACGCAAGACGGATGGTCGGGACAACCGTACGATCAACTCGGAACCGAGAGTTTCGACGTCTCGACGAGCAAGTACCGTTTTAACTGGGAATCTCCGATTGCATTTGCGCCTTGGGATCCGCACGTCGGATGGTACGGCGGGAATGTCGTCTTTCAGACGACCGACCGCGGACGCAGCTGGACGGTCATCAGCCCGGACCTTACGCGCAACATCAAGGCGCACCAGCAACCCTCGGGTGGCCCGATCACGCACGACGTCTCCGGTGCGGAGTATAGCGACACGATCCTCGACATCGAAGGCTCGACGCTTCACCGCGGTGAGATTTGGGTCGGCACCGACGATGGTTACGTTCAGCTGACGCTCGACGGCGGCAAGCATTGGAGGAACGTTACGCCGTCTGGAGCTCCGCCGTACGGACGCTTTGCAACCGTCGCGCCGTCGACGCTGCGCGACGGGACCGCGTATGCAATCGAAGACGATCACTATATGGGGGACAATGCGCCGTACGCGTGGGTGACGCACGATTTCGGGCGGCATTGGACGTCGATCGTCAGCGGCATTCCGGCTACGGAATGGGCACGCGCGATCAGGCCCGACATTCGCAATCCGAACATCGTCTATTTGGGCACGGAGCTCTCGTTTTACATATCGTTCGACGATGGCCGTACGTGGAATCTCTTCCTGAACGGCATGCCGCACGTTTCGGTGCATGACATTCGGATGCAGCCGCAGTTCGACGATCTGCTCGTCGCCACGCACGGCCGCTCGATCTACGTAATGGACGACATGCGGCCGATTCAAGAGCTGCAAACGGCGGTCCGCCGCGGAACGTACCTCTTCAAGCCTCGCACGGCGTACGAATACACGCTGCACGAGAACGACGAGGGAACGTACACGCGCTATGCGGCCGATAACCCGCCCTACGGCGTCATGATCACGTTCTACCAGTCGCAGCCGCAGAAAGGCGCACCCGAGATCCAAATTCTCGATAATGCAGGGCGCGTTCTGCGGACCGTCTCCGGGACGCACGACGTGGGGGGCAAGCAGGTCTCATACGTCGACAACAAAGCTGGGTTGAACCGCTACGTTTGGGATTTCACGATTCAAGGCCCCATAAAGTACTACGGCGCGCCGAAGATGTTCCAAGGGCCCGATTCGATCATTGGTGTTCCGCCGGGCGAGTACGCAGTGCGGATGACGCTCGGAGGGCATACGTACGTTCAGCGCTTCACTGTGAAACCCGACCCGAGATCGCAGTTCACGCAGGCGGAGTACGAAGCGTCGTACGCGCTAGGACGTCATCTGCAGGCGCTCTTCTCAACCGTCGACGTCATGCTCAACAATCTCGACACGGTGAAGAAGACGCTCGCCGGTGATCTCGACGCCGCGCAAAAGGCGAAGAACGATGCGCTCGTGACGCAGATCGAGAGCGCGCAGCGCGCGCACGACGCACTCTTCGATCAGCTCACAGCGAACTATCAGAACGCCGAAGACGGCATCCAGCGGCCGGGTAAGCTGCGCGAAGACATCGAGACTGCGTTCTTCACGGCGCTTGGACTCGTAACGGAGCCCACGAAATCGTTCGTGCAGCGCGTCGATCGCGAGTACGACGGCGGCGTCGCGAGTTACAACGCGTACGTACGGTCGCTTTCGACGGTGAATGCATCGCTGAAGGCCGCGAAGCTTAAGGCGATTCCGCAGTCGGTCAAGGAGGTTCGTTGATGCTCCGTCTCCGATTCGCAGGCATTGCAGCCGCCGCGGCGCTCGCCACGCTCCCGGTGCTCGCGGGCGCAGCTCCCGCGTACGCGAACCTCAAATGGCGCTCCGTGGGACCCGCCGTCGGCGGCGGGCGCGTCGCGGCCGTGGCGGGCACGGCAAGCGACGCGAGCCTCTACTACATCGGCGCCGCAGGCGGGGGCGTCTGGAAGACGGACAACGGCGGCGCGACGTGGACACCGGTTTTCGAGAAGGAACCCGTGGCGGCAATCGGTGCCGTGACGATCGATCCAACAAACGAGAACGTCGTCTGGGCTGGAACGGGCGAGTCGAATCCTCGCAACGACGTGAGCTTCGGCAACGGCGTCTACAAGACGACTGATGGCGGCAAGACATGGACGAACATCGGATTGCACGGCACGTGGGCGATCTCGCGCATTCTCGTCGATCCACGAGATCCGCAGCACGTCATCGTCGGTGCCTCCGGCGACCCGTTCCGAGACAGCGTTGCGCGCGGTGTGTACGTGACCTACGATGGCGGAATAACATGGAGTAAAACCCTCTACGTGGGTCCGCAGACCGGCGCGGCGGAACTCGCGATGGACCCGAACGATCCTTCCGTGATCTACGCAAGCATGTGGCAGTTCAGGCGGCTGCCGTGGACATTTCACTCCGGCGGTTCCGCCGACGGAATTTGGCGTTCCACCGACGGCGGAAAAACGTGGACGCGCCTGACTGGACACGGTCTCCCGACGGGAATCACGGGTCGCAGCGCCGTCGCGATCGCGCCGAGTGACAGCAAGCGCATCTACGCAATCATCGAAGCGAAGGGCGGAATTCTCTGGCGCAGTGATGACGGCGGTGAAAACTGGACGATGGTCTCGGACGACACGCTCGTCGACCAACGCCCATTCTACTTCACGCATCTCGCCGTCGACCCAAAAGACGAAAACAAAGTCTACGCCGTGTCTATGATGCTCGCTGAGAGCAAGGACGGCGGCAAAAAGTTCTCGCCGATAGCGAGGAGCGTCCATGTCGACTATCACGCGATCTGGATCGCGCCGAACGATCCGAATCGCATCATCGTCGGTGAAGACGGTGGAGAGGCAATTACGCTCGACGGCGGCGCGAACTGGTCGTTCGGCCGGAACATTCCGATCGGTCAGGTCTACCACGTCGGCCTCTCGCTAGATCAAAATCCGTACTGGGTCTGCGCGCCGCTACAGGACAACAACGGTTTCTGCGGTCCGGAGAACGCTCAGAGTCCAGCCGGAATTCCTAACTCCGCGTGGCAAGACGTCATCGGCGGCGACGGCGAATGGGCAGTGCCCGATCCGAGTAATCCCAACGGCGTGCTGACGGATCTGGAGATGGGCTACATCTCGTATTACGACGAACGGACGCGAACGGGAACGTCGGTGAACCCGTATTACGATTTCCATCGCAACACGTTCGATCTCGCAAACACGAAGTATCGGTTCAACTGGGACGCGCCAATCGCGTTTGCTCCTTGGAATGGACACATCGCGTGGTTTGGAGCCGACGCCGTCTTTCAGACGCGCGACCGCGGGCGGCATTGGACCGTCATCAGTCCCGATTTGACGCTGAACGACAAAGCGCACCAGATTCCGGCGGGCGGTCCGATTACGTACGACGTCTCGAGCGCCGAATGGTCGGACACTCTGCTCGACATCGAGGGTTCGCCCGTCAAACGCGGTGAAATTTGGACGGGAGCGGATGACGGCGTTATCTCCGTCACGACCGATGGCGGGAAGCATTGGTCGAAGCACACGATTGCAGGCGTTCCCGCGTACTGCCGCGTTGAGACCGCCGCTCCGTCGCCATTCTCGGCAGCGACCGCGTATGCGAACGAAGACTGCCATCGCTCGGGCATCTATACGCCGTATCTCTTCGTGACGCACGACTACGGACGCACGTGGAGACGCATTACGAACGGCCTTCCCGACGACGTATGGGCGCGAACGATCCGGCCCGACGACCGCAATCGCAATCTGCTCTTCGCCGGAACGGAGACCGGGCTTTGGGTCTCGTACGACGGCGGAGCGAACTGGGCGCCGTTCAACCTAAACGTTCCGACGGTCTCGATTCGCGACATTCGCGAGCAGCCGCAGTTCGACGATTTGGCGATCGCGACGCACGGGCGCGACCTGTGGATTCTCGACGACATCGGCTCGTTGCAGCAGCTTCCGCAGGCGCAGCGGGCCGGCGCAATGCTCTTCGCTCCTCGAACGGCATACGAATACGCGTTCCAGTCTGGTGGCGACGAGGGCGGCTACACGGATTTCGAGGGAACGAATCCGCCATCCGGAGCGATCGTCGATTTCTATCAAGGTGCCCCGCAAACGCACGCGCCTACGATGGAGATTCTCGATAGCGCAGGGCATGTCGTCCGTCACATTCTCGCGGAGAAGAAGAACGCAAAGGCGCAGCCGTATAATCCGTATTCGGCCGCTGCTGCGGCGGGCGCGGGCGTTCCGAACGAGGTCGGAATCAATCGTGTCGTCTGGAACTTTCGCGAGGATGGCGCGCCGCTGTGCACGACGTGCGCGAAGGAGTTCCAAGGTTCGCCAACGGGACCGCTCGTGATCCCGGGGCGCTACACGGCGCGCATTACGCTGAACGCTAGAACGTACTCGGAGTCGTTCCTCGTGAAGGCAGATCCGCACCAGACGTACACGCTCGCGCAGCTTCGAGCCGGATATGCGTTTGCGCGCAAATACACGGTGATTTCGGGTAAGATCAATACCGTCGTCGATCGCCTCGTGGCGCAGCAGAGGTCGTTGAAGGCGGTGCAAGCCGAGGTTTCAGCACATGGCGCGCTCGCGACGCGCGTTACGTCGGCGTTGCAAGAGAACGGCGCGATCTTCAATGTATTCACGGCGAACTATCAAAACGACGAAGACGAAATTCAGCGTCCCGGCGCATTGAAAGAAGATATTCCGCGCGCAGGGTTTGGAACCGCGCAGCCGCCGCCGTCGCAGTCGTTGCTCGAGTACTCGAGACGATTCGATGCCGAGTACCGCGCGGACGTTGCACGCTACGATGCCTACGTCACGTCGTTGCGAGCACTCAATGCAGCACTGCACGCCGTAGGTGCGAAACCAGTGGAAGACGCTACGCCCGTGTCACCCTGACGAGATCCGGCGCAAGAATGCGTCGTGCTTGTACGACGAGCCTCCGCCGAAGTGGACGATGACGAGCTTCTGCGATGGTACGACGTACAGCGCTTGTCCACCGGAGCCGCTTGCATAGAAGATATCCGGCGGCGCAAGCCACCAGCACAGGCCGTACCGTGGGTTCGCGGACGAACCCACGAAGCATCGCGCAAACTCGTCGCAATGCGCTAACAGCCACGTTCCATAGGAGAGCCACGCTCGCGCGGTGAGATAGGCGCCGGTCGGCAGCGGATTCGTGCCGTCCTTGAGGGTCCGCCACGACCCGATTTCAACGCCGGCCGGCTGCAAGATGCGCGCTCGAAGATACTCGCGCGGCGTCAGCCTCGCGCTTTCGAGCTTGCGGGAAAGCACGGCTCCGAAAACTTGAAGAGCGATACCGCCGTACGTGAAGCGCGTTCCAGGCTCGGTTCGCAGCGGCATCGCGAGCGCCGCTTCGTACGTCGGAACGGCGCTCCCGAGGCCACCGAACCCGAACCCAGCGGTGAGCGTGAGCAGCATGCGTAGCGTGACCCGGGACTTACATTCGTCGCTTGCCCACGCAACGAACGTCTGCGAAACGGTTTCGTCGAGACGCAGCAAGTTCTCTTGCTCGGCCAAAAGCGCAGCGATCCCCCAAAAGCTCTTCGTGCCGCTGTAGATCGCGTGCGGACGCGTTGCGTCGTAGTCGTTGTCGTAGATCTCCGTCTCGATGGAGTCATTGCGCGCAACGAGCAGCGCATGTAGAGCGTGCTTGCGCGCATACGCGATAGCCCCTTCGTTCATGGCACTATCATCGATGCGAGTCCTGCCTCGAGCGGAGTCATCGACCAATCGCCGAGAAGCGCATGCGTACGCTCCGCGTCGGCGATGACGGTCGCAACCGTTTCTGTTTGTGGAAGCGACGCTATCGACGCGACCATCGAAGGGTTCTCCAGCTCGGCGATTCGCGTTGCGATCTCGCGTGGCGTAGTGGCATGGCCCGTTCCAACATCGACGATATCGGAAAGTCGTTTTTCGACCATTCGGCAGAGAGTTTCGGCGACGTCGTCGACGTGCACGAAATCGAGGCGATCGTCGGGTCGCTCGAGCGCGGGTGTCCTACCGCGCGCGATGTCATCGATCAACCTCGAGACGAGCTTGCGTTTGGGCTCGCGAGGACCGTACGGGTAGAAGACTCTTGCCCACCCGATGCCAATGCGATCGTGCAGCTCGCGAGTGGCTTGCTCGCGCAGCGCTCGTTTCGCGACCGCGTACCTATCGGCGGCAGCGTCCTCTAGGCACGTCCCGGCGATGAGCGCATAATCTCCGCCGCATCGCGCGAACGCGTGAAGCAGCGTCATACTCGCAGCGCACCAGGACGCATTTTGTGGCGACGTCTTGTAGTCGGTCGACTGCACGGACCATGCTAGGTGCACGAGGTCACGAGGGCGCACGCGTTCGACGGCCTCGCTCGCGGCGTGCTCGTCGAGGAGATCGACGAGGACGTCTTCGGTTCCGTGATGTCCGAGCGTCACGACGTCCCGCCCGCCCTCGCGCAGGCGCTCGCAGACGCGGCGGCCGAGAAAACCCGCACCACCCGTGACGAGAACGCTCACGTCAACGCGTTGCGAAGGGCTGGAAGCGCGCGATCGCGCTCCGACAAGATTGCATCAGAAATCGGCCAGCGCACGCCGAGCTCTTCGTCGAATGGATTGACGCCCCGCGCGAGCTCCAAGCGATACGGCGGCGTAATGCGATAGAGAACCGCGACGCTTTCCTCCAACGTCTGAAATCCGTGCGCGCAGCCGTCCGGCACGTATACCGAGTTACAGCGCGACGCATCGAGCTCGCGCGAGTCCCAACGTCCAAACGTCGGCGATCCTGCGCGCAGATCGACGACGACGTCGAAGACGCGGCCGCGCACGCACGTAACGATCTTCGTCTCCCATGCCGGATGAGCCTGAAAGTGCAGGCCGCGCAGCGTTCCGCGAGCCGCGTTCCAGGACAAGCTTTCCTGCTCGAACTGATAA
>JASHPC010000075.1 GCA_030038335.1 Vulcanimicrobiota bacterium | reverse complement strand
CCGCTTCAAACGAGCGGCGAGTCGCCCTCGTGCCAGAGAGCGTGACGCGGTTCGTCAAGATGGGCGTCAGCGTACGAGTGCAGCGCGGCGCCGGAGATAGAGCGGCGTTTCCGGACGCGCAATACGAGAAGGCGGGTGCAACTGTCGTCGACGACGTCGCGACGCTCGCGAGAGACGCAGACGCCGTGCTTTGCGTTGGGAGACCGAGCGACGAGTTGCTGCAGCTTCTGCGCAAAGGCACGACGCTCGTCGGATTCTTCAATCCGCTCGGCGATCCGGGCTATCTGCAGCGGCTCGCGGCGCGCGGCCTCACCGTCCTCGCCGTCGAAGCAATTCCTCGCATCACACGCGCGCAGCCGATGGACGCGCTGTCGTCGCAAAGCAACATCGCAGGCTACAAAGCGGTGCTGCTCGCTGCGGCCGCGCTACCGCGTTTCTTTCCGATGCTCACTACCGCGGCGGGAACGATTCCTCCGGCAAAACTCTTCGTCATCGGTGCCGGCGTCGCCGGGTTGCAAGCGATTGCAACGGCGCGACGGCTCGGCGCCGTCGTCAGCGGCTACGATGCGCGCACCGTCGTCAAAGAACAGGTGCAGTCACTGGGCGCGACGTTCGTCGAGTTCGATGCCGGCGACGCCGAGGCGAGCGGCGGATACGCGCGAGAGCTCACCGCGGAGCAACTCGCGAGCCAGCAGCGCGCGATGGCCGAGACGATCGCGAAGAACGACGTCGTCATCACGACGGCAGCCGTTCCGGGACGTCCGGCTCCGCTCATCGTCACCGAAGAAGCCGTTGCGGGCATGCAGCCGGGTTCCGTCATCGTCGACCTCGCCGCGGAGACGGGCGGAAACTGTGCGCTCACGAAGCGCGACCAAACGATCGTCTCGCCGAACGGCGTTACGATCGTCGGCGCGACGAACCTCGCATCGACGATGCCGTATGACGCGAGCCGGCTTTACTCGCGGAATCTCTTCGCACTCCTCTCCCCGTTCGTGAAGAACGGAGAGTTTGCGCTCGATCCCGCCGACGAAATCGTCAAAGGCGCGTGCGTCGTGCGCGACGGCGCGGTGCTCACGGGAGGAGCACGTTGACCGACGCTTCACATCTCGTCGCGCTTCTCACCGTGCTCGTGCTCGCTGCCTTCGTCGGCTTCGAAGTGATCTCGAAGGTTCCGACGACGCTCCACACGCCGCTCATGTCGGCGACGAACGCCATTCACGGCGTCGTGATCGTGGGTGCAATCGTCGTCGTCGCTGAGCTCTTCCACGCGCCGGTCCACGGACCGGCGCTCGCGGTGCTCGCAATCGTCGCAGTTGCGCTCGGATCGATCAACGTCTTCGGCGGTTTCGCAGTCACCGAACGGATGCTGCAGATGTTCAAGCGCAAGGAGCGGCCGAAGTGACGGGAACCGCCACCGCATTCGCCTTGCTCGACCTGCTCGCTATCGCGCTCTTCATCACCGGCCTGCACTTTCTCAACGCGCCGCCGACGGCGCGCTTCGGTAATCGCTTGGCGATGGTCGGGATGCTTATCGCGCTCGTCGTCGTGCTCGTCGGCACGTTGAACGCAGGCTGGTGGACGATCGCGATCGGCATCGTCGCCGGCGGTCTCATCGGTATCGTCGCGGCCGCGCTCGTGAAGATGACCGCCATGCCGCAGATGGTCGCCCTCTACAATGGCGCAGGTGGCGGCGCCGCAGCGCTCGTCTCGACGGTGGAGCTCGCGGTCGTACATCAAAAAGCCGCCGCGCTCGATCCCGTCGTCGCCGTTTCCCTCGTGCTCTCGGCGATGATCGGCGCAATCAGCTTCGCCGGTTCGCTCGTCGCGTTTGCGAAGTTGCAAGAACTCATGACCGGACGCCCGGTGACGTATCCGGGGCAGCAGGGTGTCAACGCGATCGTCGCGCTCGCGATCGCGCTTCTCCTCGCGTTCTTCATCGCGCGGCTCGGTGCCGTTCCCACGTGGGAGTATCCAGGACTCGTCCTCGCGTCGCTCATCTTCGGCGTCCTCTTCGTCTTGCCGATCGGCGGTGCGGACATGCCGGTCGTGATCTCGCTGCTGAACTCCGCGACCGGAGTCGCAGTTGCTATCACCGGCATCGAGCTTTCGAGCACGCTCCTCATTACGGGCGGCGCGCTCGTCGGGGCGAGCGGCACGATTCTCACCGTCGCGATGAGCAAAGCGATGAATCGCTCGTTGACGAACGTGCTCTTCGGAGCGTTCGGAAGCGCGGGCGGCGCAGAGCCGGCGGCTGCCAGCGGAGCGCAGCAGAACGTGCGAAGCGTCTCCGTGGACGACGTCGCCGCAATGCTTGCGTACGCGTCGAAGGTGATGGTCGTTCCGGGATACGGAATGGCGGTCGCGCAAGCGCAACATAGTGTCAAAGCGCTCGCCGATCAACTCGAGAAGCGCGGCGTCACGGTACTCTATGCGATCCATCCGGTGGCCGGACGCATGCCGGGCCACATGAACGTGTTGCTCGCGGAGGCGAACGTGCCGTACGAGGCGCTCCTCGATCTCGACGACGCGAACGCGCAGTTTCCGACGACCGACGTCTCGCTCGTCATCGGTGCCAACGACGTCACGAATCCCGCCGCGCGAAACGTCAAGAGCTCGCCAATTTACGGGATGCCGATTCTCGACGTCGACAAGGCGGCTAACGTCGTCGTGCTCAAGCGGTCGATGCGTTCGGGATTCGCGGGGATCGAAAATCCTCTCTACGAGTTACCGAACTGCTCGATGCTCTTCGGCGATGCAAAAGCCTCCGTCGACGCGCTCACCGCTGCGGTGAAGGAGTTGTAACCGAACCACTGGTAGTCGCGCGAACTGCTAAGAGCGCGCTCCGGCTCGATTTCTCGAACGTCGAGCGCGGATTCGCGCTTCGTTGCTCGATCGGCGTCGCCATCCCGCTCGTCGCCGCGGTTGCGCTCGGTGCGCCGCAGTTAGGCGTCTCAGCCGCGCTCGGAGCGCTGTCGACCGGTTTCGCTTCGCTGCAGGGCGTCTACCGGACGCGCGCAGCCGCGATGCTCTCGACGGCGTCTGGAATGGCGCTCTCCATTCTCGTCGGCGGGTATGCAGCGCACTCGACGCCTGGCATCGTTGCCGCCGCAATACTCTGGGGATATGCCTACGGCCTCATCAGCAGCCTCGGACCGGCTGCAGCCGCGGTCGGGCTGAACTCGGTCGTCGCGTTCGTCATCGCGGATGCGTTCTCCGGAAGCAGCATGTCCGCAGTTCCTCTTCAAGCGCTGCTCGTGCTCGCCGGAGGCGTCGAACAGACGTTGCTTCTCGTTATTCTCTGGCCGACGCGGCGTTACTCGGCGGAACGCCACGCGCTCGGCGAAGCGTACGGAACCCTCGCGCGCTTCGCATTCGACACGAGCAGCGCCGATGTTGCCGCTCCACATCCGGCTGCCATCGCAAGCGCTCGGCAAACGCTCGCGGACCCAGCGCCGTTCGCGCGGCGTGGAGACATTGCCGTCTTCCAGGCGCTTCTCGACGAAGCGGAACGCATGCGCGCGAGCCTCGCCGCACTTGCGACCGATCGCTATCGCTACGAGCACCGCAACGAGAAGCAACGCGCGGCGCTCGTTCGCCAGACGGGAAACGCGCTTGCGCCGCTTTTGGAGACGATCTCGACCGCGCTGCATGAAGCGCGCGCTCCCGTCGCGACCGACGCCGAATGGACGAAGGCAGAGTTGGCAGCAAACGCACTCGACGCGTTGCCGGGAGCCATCGGCAAGCACGCGCGCGCCCAAGCGCACGCGCTGCTCGGTCAGGCGCGCACCGTCTTTCGCATTGCTTCCACTCCCGCCCGCGTGCGAGCATCGCTTCACGCCGCTCGCCGGCGTCCGCTCGCGCCGCCGATCGCGCAGACGTGGATCGCGCTCCGGGCGAGCCTCGGCGTCGACTCTCCGTTCGGACGTCACGCGCTTCGTCTTGCCATTGCGCTCGGCAGCGCCATGCTGCTCGCGCGATTGGGCCCCATCCATCGCGGTTACTGGGTGCCGATGACGGTCGCACTCGTGCTTCGTCCAGATTTTCGCACGACGTTCACTCGGGGCTTCTCGCGCATCGTCGGAACGCTGCTCGGCGCAATCGTCGCAACCGCGATCGTCGCGACGCTCCATCCGTCGGTGCATCTCGACGCAGGTCTCGCCGTGCTCTTTGCGGCGCTCGGATACTTCGTTTTCGGAATCAACTACGCCGCGTATTCCGTCACGGTCACCGCCTACGTCGTCTTTCTCCTCGCGCTCGCGAACAGCGTGCCAGAACACGATGCGGTTTTGGAGCGCAGCATTGCGACGCTTACCGGTGCCGCTCTTGCGGCAATCGTCTATCTCGCCTGGCCGACCTGGGAGTCGGGGCGCGCGCGCATCGCACTCGCCGAGCAGCTCGAGGCGTACCGCGCCTACGCGTTGGCGATCCTCGCAACCTATGTCGATGCCGTGCTTCCTAACCGCAAGCAGCTCAATGCGCTTCAAAGCGCTGCTTGGCAGTCGCGAGTCAAGGCTGAGGCGTCGGTCGACGCGATGATCGCAGAGCCCGGGCGCACGCACCGCATCTTGCCACGCGTCGCCCTCGGCGTACTCGCCGCGGAGCAGCGCATCGGCGTCGCGCTGCTCGCACTCAACGCACATGCGGAGAGCGCCGCGCACGTCGCGCGCCCTGCGTTACAGCCCTTCATCGAGGCCGTCGACGTTGCGTGGACGCGTTGCATCGCGCTCCTACGCGAACGTTCCGCCGCATCGACGCCGCCGTTACGCGAGCGCTATCTCTCCTTGGAGAAGTCGCTTGGCGAAACCGACGATCAAGACGCGCAGGTGCTGCTCGCCGAAACGGACCTTCTCGTCGATGGTCTCAATACGGTACAGGAGCTTCTTGCGGTTCCGCGATCCCGAACGTGACGCGCACGGACGTACCGTCGTCGGCGCGACTGATGTCGACGCCGTCTGCAAGAGCGTGAATGATATGTAATCCTCGTCCGCGGTTCTCGCGCACGGGACGTTCGCTCCAGCGTCCGGCGTCCGAGATCGTGACGACGACATTGCTTGCGTTCTTGCGCGCGCGCAGATGAACGGTCCCTGCCTTCCCGCCATACGCGTGTTCGATTGCATTATTGAGGGCTTCGCATGACGCGAGAACGATGTCGCTCGCGCGGCCGTCGTCGAGTCCCCACGCATGCGCGAAACGGAGCAGGTTGCGCCGGCCCTTCTCCGATTGACTCGGCACTGCAGGGAGCGTCACGTCGACTTCACGCACCGGCTCGAAGCAGAGCAATAGTAAAGCGGCGTCGTCGAGATAGCGCGCCGGTCCCATGATCTCGCCCGCAAGCGTTCGCGCGTCCAGGCTCATGTAGTCGCCCGTGTGGCGCTCGAGCGTCTGCTGAAGGTGCTCCATGCCATCGATGACGTTATGCGTATACTCTATAAGACCATCGGTATAGAGCACGAGCGCGCCACGTTCGGGAAGAGTTCGCGTCGACTCATTCAGATCCAACGCTTCGAAAACGCCGAGTGCGGCGCCACGCTGCTCGAGAAGCTCTGCGCCGCCTTTGTGCAAGAGGACGGGTGGCGGATGTCCCGCGGTCGCTGAGAGCAGCGTCATACCGACGGTGTCGACGACTCCGACGTACGCCGTCGCGAGTTCAGGCTCGCCGGCGCCGAACGCATCGTTGGCGAGACCAAGTGCTCGCGCCGGTGACGCGCCATCGAGCAATGCAGCGCGAATCATATGACGCAGCTTGCCCATCATCGCAGCGGCAGCGACACCGTGCCCAGCCACGTCGCC